>DAOVDP010000147.1 GCA_030669445.1 Candidatus Latescibacterota bacterium
CGCTGAGAGGGTATTCTCTGATCAATTTCTCATATTCAGATATGGCGTTGGCATACTCGCCAAAGCGGAAATACGCCTCTGCAAGCCCATATTGGGCATCGTCAACCAGGTCTGACCCAGGAAAATTGCTGGTGATGATGCGAAAACCCTCGATAGCTTTCAGGTAATCTTCCTTGTTTAAGAACTTCTCGCTCCTTTGATAATAATCCGAGGCAGTAAGCGGAGTGTTCAGTTTCTGGGAACTGCACCCGGTAATGATAAATATCACCACCAGCGAGGCTGAGTATAAATATCGCAAGTCATCTCCTTATAGCTTATTGTCTGCTGGAATAGAACAGGTAGACCAATCCCCCTACCACTGCCGATACAATTGTCGGTTCTAACAGTCTATTCCAGTCTCTCTCTTTTAACTCTGCCTTTGTAAACGAGTATGAGTCGTCCTCCACCCAACCCAAGGATTTGCGAGGGAACTCATCTTCTATGGAGGCATCGATGTCATCCAGCCAGATGACCTTCCCACCGGAGGCCAATTGCACCGCGATCTTCACCTGAGCCAGGCGACTAACGGTGCCCAGCAGCCGGTGCCGTCTATGCCTGGGATACGATATGTGAAGCTCAAGAATTTTGTAGAAGAGCTCCGTTTTAGGGAGGGGAACTTGCTCCTCTTTCAGCTGTTGTCCGCCTAACACCCCAAGTCCCCGTTTAGTGAGCTCCTCAGTGAAGACATTCTCTACCAGCCAGTTAGCTTCATTTTCGTCCTCGGCAAGGAGTGACACCGGGGAAAGCAGACTCCCCGGCGGACACCTCTCTATTGCTTCCTCTGCGGCCTGACTGAGGACTTCTCTCAACAGTTCCAGGTTGCTCGGCACTGCCCTTTGGGCCCCGAAGACTGGTAGCGCAAACAGGCATAAAGAGAGTGCCTGGATAAGAACCCCCCAGGGCTGGTTAGTCCTCAAAAAACGGTATTCCCGCTTTGTTCTCTTTTTTGTCGTGCTCAGAGATTCACCCCTTTTTCTTGGGATTCTTAGTAACCCTGCAACTGGGCCATTGCCTTTTTGGCCTTCTCTATATTTTCACTCTGGGGATACTGGGAGATAAACTTCTTGAACTCAGCCAAGGCCCTGGTCTTCTCCCCCAGCTCCAAATAGCAGTAACCGATCTTAAACTGAGCCGCATCTGCCTTGTTGGTCTTGGGATAGAGGAAAACCTTCTGGAATTCAGCTAAAGCTTGGCGATAATTACTCAGGCCATAGTAGCATTCGCCAATCCAGTATTGGGCGTTGTCGCTTAAGTCACTACTTGGATTCAGCCGAATGAACCGGGAGAATTTGTCCACGGCCTGACGGTACTTCCCAGCGCGATAGTCCTGAAGAGCTGCGCTGTAGGAGGACGCTGTCGCTTGACGTTCCTCAGACCGGAAGGGAGTGGGTGGAGTAGAGGTTTCCACCGCCGGCGCACTGGTGACACCCTTCTCCAGCCTTCCCACCCGGTCGCCCAGAAGGGTTATCCGGGTTTCCAGATTAGTTTCCCGGTCGCTTAAGCGTTGAATTTGTTTCTGCTGCTCCTGTTGTGATTGCCTCATCTGGCGTTCAAGAGCATCAATTCTGACCATAGCCAGTGTATCTGTTTCGCTTCCCTGCTTCAGCAGATTGATTTGCTTCAGTAGGTCTTCGTTTGAGATCAGTGGCTTTCGGCCCGTGGTCGCACAGCCAGCCAAGAAAATAGTCACAATGACTATCAGAGAAAAGCTCCCTAACCGTGTCATCCTTCGCCTCCTTATTTAGGGCTGTGGGTTTAGGTTGTCTGAAATCTGTTTTCTGACGTGTACTAAAATATACAAAACCCGGTCGCAAGTCAAGGATATTTTACCAACATTAGGTCATTTTGTCAAAAGAAGTGTCTTGGGGAAATCGGTAACCAATGGTGCTATTTTGCAACGCCCCTTGTAAGATGAAGGATCGCACGCACATTTCTGTAGGGGCAGGCCCATCGGTAAGAAGTAAGAAGCCCACGATTTCAATCGTGGGGTCAAAATAGGAGAACAGCGCCTAACCGATTCATCGGTTTTTTCGTCAGGCGCCTGAGTGGTGAGAAAAAGCCACAGTGAGAAATCCTCCATCATTAAACCGTTGAAACGGTTAATGATTTATTAACACGGTTTTTAGACCCACGAATAAATTCGTGGGCTGCTAACGGGTGAATCGTGATTGATTCGTAAAAAGACGCTAAACCTGATTTTCACCGCAAAGATGCCGAGGACGCAGAGACAAACAAATTTCAAAATAATCAAATAATTATATGTTTACTTTTCTCCGTGTCTCCGTGGTAGATTTTAGACTTCTTACGAAAGGATCCTTTATAGATTTCTTATATCACGGTGAGACCGAACCGCGAGATTTAATCAACCACTCTTCTACCAGACAGACAAGAATCATTAGCAGAAAACAGATTAGATAAGGAGCTCTTGGGCCGAAAGACTGTGCTATGGCCCCGCCGATAAAAGAGCCGCTCATAAATCCCGTCATCAGGATCGCCTCAAAAAGGCCGCTCTTCCCTCCAGTGCCACCCCCACTGTCAAGACAATAGACCAAACTTGAGGCATAAGTTATACCTGAAGCGAGCCCAAGTCCAACAAAGCCGAGGGCAAACAATATCTGGGAACTGGATAATATTATGGGCAATAGGCCCAAAGCTCCCAGGATTTGGATCCAGATCAACGGCCCGGCCTTGTAATGCCATCTATCGCTTTGTCCTAAGCCAAAGAAGGTAATAAATCGAGATACCATGATTATGGTTATAAGCAGACCTAATGTTACCGGCTGCATGCCAATTTCTACAGCTAACTTCGGGAAGATATTTATCACATTACCCAAAGCGAAAAAGGTGATGAAGAGCCCTGCCCAGGCTGCATAGAGATAAGCCTGTTGTAAGGGACTTCTGGGGGGATATGTCGGGCTCCGAGCCGATTGTTTCCCAATCAACTCCTTTGATTGAACCGGGACCAGGGAGATCAAGATTAAGATCAACAAAGATGTAATACACGAGAAAATAAAAGGAAGCCGAAAGTGGACTTGAAACAGCATCCCTCCTATAAGGGCGCTCACTATCGCCCCAATACTCCAGGCCAGGTTAAATGACCTTACCGTTTTTCCTAAGGAGGAGGCACCCGGAAGTTCGCCGATCCATGCTATAACTGGCGGCCAGAACATAGACGCAGCCAATCCGATAAGCGGCATCAAGATGAAAAGATGAAGCAGGCTGGTAGAAAAAAGGATTGTCCCATACAGAACAAACAGCAACCCACAGGCAGGCAGAACGATCTTATTTCTGCCCAGCCTGTCGGACAGCCTTCCAAAGAACAGGCAGAGCACCACGTATGCCAATCCCCGCAAAGCACCCAGCGAGCCCAATTGAAAGGATGAGGCCCCGAATTTGATGGCAAGCAGGGGGATGGCAAAGGCTGCGACACCAGCGCCCATCTCCATGAGCATAGCGGCTCCGAAAAGCCCCTTCCTGCGCCAAATGCTCTCTCTGTTATTCATCAGCGTAGCCTGCC
>DAOVDP010000070.1 GCA_030669445.1 Candidatus Latescibacterota bacterium
AAGAGATGAAGAAATACCCAAATCGGTTCCAGTCCCTCTTTGTACACACCGGCCAACATTACGACGACCAGATGTCCCGGATTTTCCTCCAGGATTTAGAACTGCCCCAACCGGATGTGTACCTGGGTGTGGGCTCGGGGAGCCAGGGATTTCAGACAGCTAAGATAATGATCGAGTTCGAGAAGGCGATGGACAGAGAGAAACCCGACTTGGTGATGGTAGTCGGGGATGTGAACTCCACGCTGGCCTGTGCGTTGGTTTCCTCCAAGATGTGTGTCCCGGTCGCCCATGTGGAGGCTGGCTTGAGGAGTTTCGACAGGACGATGCCTGAGGAGATAAACAGGATTCTCACCGATCAGCTCTCAGATTATCTGTTCATCACTTGTGAGGAAGCCAATGAGAACCTTAGCAGAGAAGGTATTGTGGGGAAGAAGATATATTTCGTGGGGAATGTGATGATACAGTCTCTGCTGAGGTATCGCCAGAAGGCAGAAAGGTCCCATATCTTGGAAGAACTTGGTTTGAACAGAGGGGAATACTGTTTGCTTACGCTTCATCGGCCGTCGAATGTGGATCAAAGAGAAACATTTCAAAGAATATTAGAGGCTCTGGTCTGGATTCAACACAAGATAAAAGTTGTCTTTCCAGCCCATCCCAGAACGCAGAAGCAAATGAAACAGTTTGGGTTTAATAATGCAAAGGCTCAATCATTTAATAAGCTTATGATTACTAATCCCTTCGGTTATCTTGACTTTCTGTGTCTGGAAATGAATGCTAAGTTTCTATTGACTGATTCAGGCGGGCTCCAAGAGGAAAGCACTTTCTTTGGCATCCCTTGTTTGACTCTAAGGGAGAACACTGAGAGGCCGGTCACTGTTACTCAGGGGACTAATATCCTGGTTGGGACTGATCCGACGAGGATAGTCAAAGAAACCCTGGACATTTTGAAGGGTAATGGGAAGAGAGGGAAAGTTCCTGAACTCTGGGATGAGAGGGTAGCCCAGAGGATAGTTAAGGTGCTTGTGGGATAAAACTTAAGGTTTTGCTGTTTTCCAGGGCGTGTGCAAACCCAACTTCCAAAATCAGCTTGTTTTTTTCCACTTTTTGTGTATATTCATCTTGAACTATCTCACCACAAAGGGAAGGAGAAGCTTATGGGAATGGTCACATTGGAGATTCTTGGTGTTGAATCCTTTCAATCGTACCTTACAGATTTTGTCGGAAAAATCCTCTCTTTGTCCTGAGGAGGAGC
Source organism: Candidatus Latescibacterota bacterium (assembly GCA_030669445.1). Taxonomy (GTDB): domain Bacteria; phylum Latescibacterota; class MVCY01; order MVCY01; family MVCY01; genus MVCY01. Next base: position 1,253 of record DAOVDP010000070.1, read on the forward strand.
CCAAGAGCGGGCTGAAGCAAGAGAGGATGAAATAAAGAGACTTGACACTCCCATATCCGAACCAGGGGAAAGGTACGAGAGCCTTTCCGTCCAAGATGGAAAATAAGAATGGTGAACAATGTAGATAGTCAGTACTTGGATACCAGAGGAAGATTTCGGACAAACACTTATCGGCTATTAGGCAAAACGGCATCCGCAATCAAATCGGACAGTGAAAGGGAGTAATAGATATGAGAAGAACAGTCGCATATCTGGTACTTCTCTTGTTCACTACAGCGCTATTAACAGGGTGTGCTGCAATGGCAGTTTCGCCTGTGACAGGTACTTTGTACGCCGATGTCGCGGGGCCTGTCACTGCGACGAGCAACCCCGGTTATTCCAAGGTTGGGACTGCTTCCTGCGTTTCCTACTTGGGGCTCATAGCAACCGCTGATGCTAGCATAAAAGCCGCAATGGAGAACGGTGGAATTACTAAAGTCCACCACGTTGACTACAAAAGTAGCAATATACTGGGACTTTATGCTGAGTACACCGTGATCGTGTATGGAGAGTAGCTGAAAAGGTCTAAATGGTTACGGGTGCCAATCACCTATCAGCGGCTTCATGGCTCGCTACGTTCCTCCAATGCCCTTCGGGTACTTCGCAAAATCCAGGAACGAGATACGAAGAAGACCCGAGGAGTTGTGGTTATGCCAAATAGACTGTTATTCTTCTCTTTCGTTTTTCTATTTATCTCCTCCGGACAAGTCCATTCTCACTCCCCGGCCTATCGGTGGCGCACCATCCAGACAGAGCACTTCTGGGTTCACTACCACCAGGGGGAAGAACATAGCGCCCAGCATGTGGCCTGTTTAGCTGAGGAGCTGTATCCGCCTATTACTACCTCCCTTCACACCGATCCGGGCAGAGTCCACGTCGTCCTGAACGGTCATACCGACTTTGCCAACGGGTATGCTACTCCTCTTCCCAAGCACATAGAGCTCTACACCACCTCGCCTCAGGGCAAGTGGGCCGGCACCCGACAGGAGGACTGGCTTCGCCTGCTGTTCGCCCACGAATACACCCATATCGTTCAGTTCAGTGTTGCCGACGGCTTCACCCTGTTGGGCAAGCTGGCCTTCGGCGACTTAGCTCTGCTCTCCAACTGCCTCATCCCAGGCTGGGCCATCGAGGGAATAGCGGTAACCGCTGAGACCATCTACAGCAAAGGAGGGCGCGGCACAAATCCCTATTTCGAGATGCTGATCAAGGCCCCTCTGCTGGAGGGCAGGATGTGGAACCTGGCCCAGGCAGGACATCCCGGTGAGGCAAATCCTCCCCTCGACCGTTTCTACATCGCTGGTTACTACTTAACAGACTACCTGCGCAGACACCACGGGGATCGAACTCTGGCGGAAATATACCGGGAATACAGCTTTTTCCCTTTCTTCGGTCTGGGATTCTCCACCTGGATGGCAACCGGGCACAGCAGCGGCGCTATCTACCGGGATATGCTCGCCGAGCTCAGAGGTAAATTCCAGGTTCAGAGGGAGAATGTGGAGCACCAGGGTCTGACCAAGTCACGGCGGCTTACCCGACAAAAGGCAGCATTTTTCCACCGCCCCCAGTGGACAAACGACGGGCAGGCCCTCTACACCTATTTAGTCAGCTACGACACCCTGCCCGCACTGGTAAAGATAGATATCGCTACCGGCAGGTTCAGACGCCTCGTTACCGCCGGGCTGACCCACAGCGGTTCATTTAACTGCTGGCAGAATAGGACGGTACATTTCGCCAAACTCTCCTCTACCCTATTTTCTGAAGACGATATTTTCTCTGATCTCTATTCTTACGACCTGAAGACTGGCAGAGAGAAGCGGTTGACCAGAGGCCTCCGAGCCTGGTCGCCGAGCCTTTCACCAGATGGCAAGCAACTGCTCTGTGTTAAGAATGAAGGGGTTTACAGCAACCTCTATCTGTTGAGCCCTGACGGAACCGGGTCTCAGAGGTTTACCCATCTTCCCGGTGCCTGTTTCTCCAACCCGGTCTGGAGTCCGGACGGTAAAAAAATAGCCGTGGCGGTCAACATCCGCGGGAAACAGGACATCTACCTGGTGAACTCTGACGGTTCTGCTCTCCGGCCCCTTTATGGGGTGGACTCTGCCGGGGAGTTCGACCCGGTCTGGAGTCCGGACGGTCGCTATCTCCTCTTCGGCTCTGACCGCACGGGAATTAACAATATCTATGCTTTCGACTTAAAGACTGAGAGACTTTACCAGGTGACCAATGTAGTCAGCGGGGCATTTGAGCCAGCAGTCTCTCCCGATATGAAAGTGCTTGCCTTCACTCAGTACAGCAGCGAAGGGTTCTCTGTCTACGTTATGGATTTTGCGCCGGAGAAATGGCCAGAGGTGAAATATCAGAAGAGATTTGTGAAGGAGGTTGCTGGGCTAAAACCAGGAATTCAATATGATTCGGTGCCTTACAGTCCCTGGAGACAGCTTCTGCGGCCCACCTTCTGGCTGCCGGTCCTGGGGGAAGATGAAAAGGGGATTCAACTCGGCGGACTGACCCTTACCCAGGATGTGCTCTCTCAGCACAGTCTGTTGGTGGAACTGCTGGCAGGGGTGAACAGCCATAGACCCAACTACTTCTTTTCCTACGGCAATCACCAGTCTTACCCTATTATCTGGGCGGAGGTCTTTGATCAATCCCTGCGGGAGAAAGGGCTTTTCCCAGACACTCTGCCCGACAGCTTGAACGAATACTGGTCCCGAGAACAGGGGGGTGGTCTGCACATCGGATTGCCTCTGAGCCTGAGAAGCAATGCCTGGGCGACCTCGTTGTTTCTCCGCCTGGGACTGATTGGCAAGAGGGTCTCCCGCCTTTCAGATATCCCGGTTGGATACGAGGGAGAAGCCCCTCGGAGGGGTAATTATGTGGGCATTAGCGGCAGACTTATGTTTTTAAACGGTTACGCCGCCTTCAAAGACATCCTTCCCATTTACGCTCCCCTGGTAACGGTGGCTTGGGAGACTACCAACAGCAGTCTGGGAAGCGACTACCGGGCCTCTGAGCTTAGAGCTACCATCTGTCAACATCTGCCCTTGGGAGACTACATCCAGACTCTTGCGCACCACGTTTTGGCCGTTGATTTCTCGCTGCAGTTTCAGCGGGGTGACTACCGGTATGAAAAGTGGGGATTTCTGCCCCGGGGCCACGACGAGAACGCTTCTCCCTTCGATTGCAAAAATCTCGCCTTAGCTTCGGTTCAGTATGAATTCCCCATCTGGTATGTCGACAATGGCTGGGGGACCCTCCCGCTTTTCCTCAGGAGGGTGACAGGCGACCTCTTCCTCGACTGTGGCAGTGGCTGGCGGGGCCCTTTGAACCAGCAAAGCGGGAGAGATATCCTCAACAGGGCGAAGACAAGCTGGGGAGCGGAATTAAAGCTTCACACCTTCCTCTTCTATCGGCTTCCGCTCTGGTTTGGCCTGGGAGCAACCTATCAACCAGGGAAAAAACAGGTGATTCTCTATCCTACCCTGGGCCTGTTTGCCCGGTCCTCCAGCGGGGAATCCTCGAGAAATTTTCCTCGAAAAGTGGCCAGAGGACTGATCAACCAGAGGTTCTGTCAATATTAATCCGTAAAAAGACCCTAAACCCAATTTTGCCACAGAGACACGGAGGACACAGAGAGAAGTAATTTTCAAAATAATCAAGTAATTACATGTTTGCTTTTCTCCGTGTCTTTTTGTCTCTGTGGTAGATTCTAGACTTTTTACGAAAGGATCAATATCGAATCTCTAAGCACGGGAGGATGAATATGACCGAGACTAAATATGACGGCCCCAGGAGTATGTTTCCTGAGGAATATGATGAATTGATGGATCTGAAAGAGATAGCCTACGGCGAGACCCGGCGGCGTTTTCTTAATTATTTTCCCCACACAGCTAAACGGGAGAACTTTATTTTTGATAACCGTTTCATCATCAAACAGAACGGCAGAATGCTGAGCCATGTAGGATTGATACCGATGGATGTCTATGCTGCCGGCTCAAAGGTGAAGGTAGGTGGCATCGGAGGAGTAGCCACTCGCCCTGACGCCCGGGGCAAAGGATTTATGGGTAAATTGCTTAACTATTCCACGGAAAGGATGAGAGAGAAGGGGATACCCCTTTCTATTCTCTGGGGGGATACCCAGAGATACCGCTATTTCGGCTGGGAGACAGCAGGCAGGCAGATGGTTTTCCACTTAAGCAAACGCTCAGTAAGAGGAATAAATGTAGATAAAGAATTTTCCTTACGGGGATACCGCGGGGGAGAAGATCTGGATCGGATTGCCGAAATTCATGAAAAGGAACCGCTGAGGTGTGTGCGTTCCCTCCGGGACTACGAACAGCTGCTACAAAGAACGCAGACAGAGGTGTGGCTGGGGAATGAAGGAAATTCCTGGACCTACGCTGTTTTCTCCGGCAATGAAGTGATCGAATTCGGAGGGGAGCCGTTCACTGTAGCCAAACTCTTTACCTTTATGCTCCACCATTACCCAATGCAGACTATTAAGGTCTACACCCCCTACAGGGAAAGCCTGATGCTTCACACCCTTTACGGAATCAGCTTTTGCTGGGAGGTGGTTCCCCTGGGGATGATCAAGGTGGTCAACTTAGAGAGAGTGCTCCGCTGTTTCCAGGGGCAACTACAGAAGAAGGCAGAACTGTTTAAGATAGAACGGGGTATGGGCATCACTCTCCGCATGAATCAAAGTGAACAGCAAGCTACTATAATTGTGAGAGAAGAATTGGGGATAACAACTGAGACGTCACAGGAAGTGGTCCTCTTATCGGATATAGAATTGGTAAGGCTCCTTTTCGGCCCTTCGACAGAGGATTTCGGGGAGAATGTAATCCAGAAGAGACTACTTAATTGCCTGTTACCCTTGGATTTTTATGTGTGGGGACTTGACGCTGTGTAGAGGGAATTTGAGTTGTGGGTAATCAGAGAATTTGCCCCGTCACTCGCAGATACTTTGGGATTGACAGAGGGTTCTTTTTTAGATATATTTACTGAACAAAAAAAGGGAGTCCCAAGCAAGCAATTCTGTCCAAATCAATAAAGAAGTTGCTGTTTTCGTTTAGCAAGGGAGAAAAATTAAATGTCCTCGCTGGAGATCAGGAAATATCCCGATCCGGTTTTAAGAAGGAGTTCTGCTGCAGTAGAAGTAGAAGAACTCAACGATTCGCTGCGAAAT
>DAOVDP010000174.1 GCA_030669445.1 Candidatus Latescibacterota bacterium
CTTTGCAGCCAGTTCATCTGCAAAGGCGTGGACGTGGATGTCAATGATCTTGGTCATCAGTCATTGGTAACTGGTCATTAGTTAAAGCTGCCCAGAAGCTTGAGCCGTTCGTCTTGGCTCACATAATCCTCTTATCAATTAGTCGCTTGGCCTTTCCCATGCTCCGTTCGATACTCTTAGGTTCTACCAGTTTGATTCTGGTGCGCAGCGCCAGGACGCTTTCGATCTCGCTTTGGATTTTTTTCTCCAGCGTTTCCAGTTTCTTAATCTCATCGGAGAAGAACTTTTCGTCCACCTCCACCCAGATTTGCAGCTCATCTAGCCCCTTGCTTCTGGTTACCACTAATTGGTAATGAGGCTTAGCCTCTTCGATCTCCAACAGCACGCTTTCTACTTGAGAGGGGAAAACATTGACGCCCCGGATGACCAACATATCGTCGGTTCTTCCCTTCAGTTTGCTTATCCGGGGAGCGGTTCGGCCACAGTGTGGGCAGGGCTGATAGGTGATGCTGGTTATGTCGCCGGTGCGGTAGCGGATAAGGGGCATTGCCTTCTTGGTTAAGGTGGTAAGCACCAGTTCGCCGTCTTGGTCCTCACCCAACACCTCTCCAGTGTTAGGATCGATGATCTCCGGCAGGAAGTGGTCTGCCCACAGGTGAAGTCCCTCTTTGCCCGGACATTCGACAGCTACCCCGGGTCCGATGATCTCCGAGAGTCCGTAGATGTCACAGGCAGTGATGTCCCAGGTTTTTTCCAGCTCTCGTCTCATCCCCTCGCTCCAGGGCTCGGCGCCAAAAACCCCGATCTTTATGCTGGTTAAAGCGGGGTCTACCCCCATCTCTGAAATAACCTCAGCCATATGAAGGGCATAGGAAGGGGTGCAGGTCAGTATAGTGGCCCCAAAATCTTGCATCAGCTTTATCTGCCTTTTTGTCCCTCCGGAGGAGATGGGTACGACGGCCGCACCAAGCTCCAGCGCTCCGTAGTGGATTCCCAAGCCTCCGGTAAACAGCCCGTAGCCGTAAGCATTGTGGACAATATCCGCCGATGTCCCCCCTGTGCAGGCGAGGGTCCTGGCCATCACTTCGGCCCATAGGGCCACATCCTCCCGGCTGTAAGCAACTACCGTAACAGTACCAGTGGTACCAGAGGAGGCGTGAATTTCCACAATGTCCGTTAAATCAGTAGTGAGCAGCCCGAAGGGATAATTTTTCCGCAGATCGTCCTTGACGGTGAAGGGCAGCTGGGGGAGGTTTTCTAAAGAGGTTATTTGGGAGGGCACAATCCCCTTTTCCAAAAATCTATTCTGGTAGAAGGGAACCTTATTGCACACTGTTTCTACCACTTCTCTTAAGCGCTTGCTCTGCAAGGCTTCCAGGTCTTTCCTCTCCATACATTCGTATTTCTCGTTCCAAATCATATATTTTCCTCCTGAATTGGGCAAATTTACGAGGGAGACCTCAGGGCATAGAGCTCTAAGATTTTTAGTGTTAGCGAAGGGAGAGAATGGATGAAAGGGGAAAAATGCGTTGTAAAACTGGACGAGGCTGGATTTGTGAAGCCAGCCTCGTCCAGTTTGAGGAGAAACAAATTATCCAGCAATCCCCAATAGTTCTTTTGCCTTGTCTGCGGCTGAGGCGGCATCAGGGGCATAGCCATCGGCACCTATCTCATCGGCATATTGTTGAGTTACCGGTGCCCCCCCGATCATAGTCTTCACTTTCTCTCTCATTCCGGCACTTTTCAGACTCTCGATGACCGTTTTCATCCCTGGCATCGTGGTGGTCAGAAGCGCAGATATAGCTACAACGTCCACCTTTTGATTCTGTACAACCTCAACAAACTTCTCCGGCCCCACATCGATGCCTAAGTCGATAACTTCAAAACCTGCTCCCTCCAGCATCATCGCTACTAAGTTCTTGCCAATGTCGTGCAAGTCTCCTTTCGCTGTCCCGATGGCAATAGAGCCTATCTCTTGGACTCCTGCGTCGCTCAAAAGAGGTCTAAGCACATCCATAGCGCTGTGCATAGCCCGAGCAGCGATTAAGACCTCAGGTACATAGAACTCGTTATTCTTAAATTTCTGTCCTACTACATTCATCCCGGCAATAAGCCCCTGGTTTAGAATTTGTCCTGGATTGAGACCTTCGTCAACAGCTTCTTGTGTTAACCGTTTAACCTCTGGGGCGTTTCCCTTGATCAAATTCTCCGCCATCGCTTGCAGATCTGCCATTCTTTTCCTCCTTTTTAGTTATGCCAGTCGGCAAATTGAATTACTACCCCCTGTTTGCGTTGAGATGACTCTGGTGCGCCCACAGGGAATCGAACCCGGAACCTACGGATTAAGAGTCCGTTGCTCTACCAATTGAGCTATGGGCGCAGAGTAATTAACTCCTAAAATAGCAGATCGGAATTAGATTGTCAACAAAAAATTAACCCAATGTGGGAAAAAACGGCAGTGAACCCCCATTGGCTTGAACAGATGCTTCAGCTTTCGCTGAAAAGCGGTGGGGGCATAAAATCTTTTTTCGGTGGGTTTCAGTGTTCAAATTTTCGGATCTTAGGGTAAATTGTTTTTCCTACAGATTTCTGGAACGCAAGATGGTGATTATAAGCCAGATGCCGAATATTCCGGCGATAACAAAACCCAGTATGCCCACTGCCGGGTAGCCGAAGAGTTTGGGCCCTCGGTCGATCTGTACAATCAGAGATGACCCTACAATGAGGGCCGCGATCACCAGACTGAGGGAGAGCCGATTGCCAGTGCGATCTATCTGGGCGATCAGTTTCTCTAACCCCCGATGTTGAAG
>DAOVDP010000084.1 GCA_030669445.1 Candidatus Latescibacterota bacterium
GATAGAACCACCATATCGAACTGTTCCGCTATTCTTTTGCCCTCCTCTGACTCATATTCCACGGCCAGATTTCCGTCCCCATCTGCCTGTTTCACATCGGCTGCCCTGGCTCTAACAAACCTGATGCCGTATTCGTCCTCGGCACGCTGGTAGTATTTGTCGAAGTCCTTTCCATAAGCTCGCAGGTCCATAAAGAAAATGGCAGGTTCCATATCCCGGGCGTGCTCTTTGGCTACAATCGCCTCCTTTATGGCGTACATACAACAGACAGAGGAGCAGTATTCGTTTCCACAGGAGCTGTCACGGGAGCCGACGCACTGGATAAAGGCAATCTTTGAGGGAGATACTCCGTCCGAGGGCCTCTGGACATGTCCCTGATAAGGCCCCGAGGCACTGAGAATGCGCTCAAACTGGATACTGGTCACCACATTAGGGAACTTACCGTAGCCGTACTTCCCATCAGGTAAAGGGTCGTATTCGTCAAATCCAGCGGCCAAAAGAATAGAACCCACCTCCAGTTTTATCTCTTCGGGCGCCATATCGTGGAGGATAGCCTCTGCCTTACAGACCTGGACACACTGGAGGCACTCTGAACAGATGCCGCAAGAGAGACATCGCTGAGCCTCGGCTACTGCGGCCTCTTCCGGTAAGCCCAGGTCTACCTCTTTGAAGCTCGTTCTCCTCTCCTCCAAGGATAGGGCAGGCATTTTCACTCGGGGTTTTTTGGGTTCATCCTGGGGAAGATCGGAGAGATCAAGCGGCGATGGTGTTCTTTTCTGTCTGCCCTGTTTGAGGTTTTCGCCCCCAAGGTATCTGTCGATAGATATGGCAACCTCTTTTCCGGCGGCGATGGCCTCTACGGCGGTGGCTGGTCCGGTCACATTGTCCCCACCGGCAAACAGGCCCGGACGGCTGGTGGCAAAGGTAAGGGAATCAGCCACGATGGTGCCCCAGCGACTTATCTCCACACCGCTTTCTTTTAACAAGGAGAGGTCGGGCATCTGGCCGATAGCTGGAATCACCGTGTCCAGATCTATCTGGAATTCGGAGCCTTCGATGGGCACCGGCCTTCTTCTGCCGGAGGAGTCCGGCTCGCCCAGTCTCATCCGGATGCAGCGTATGCCGCTCACCTTTCCCTCGGTGGTCAGTACCTCTACCGGGGCCACCAGATATTGGATCTCCACCCCTTCGGCCTCTGCGGCCTCAATCTCTTCATCGCCGGCGGGCATCTCTTCCCGGGAGCGTCGGTAGAGGATGAGCACCTTTTCGGCTCCCAGTCTCAGTGCAGACCGGGCTGCATCTATGGCTACATCTCCGCCCCCGATCACCGCTCCCCGTTTTCCCAACTGCACCGTCTTGCCCAGGTTTAACTCTCTTAAGAAATCCACCCCGTGGACTACACCCTCGGATTCTTCACCAGGCACCCCTAACTTCCGGCTCTGGTGAGCCCCGGTGGCAATGAAAACCGCCTGGTAACCTTTGGCAAAGAGGTCTTCGATGTCCAGACCGTTCCCTATGGGAGTGTTGGTCTTAATCTTCACGCCTAAGCGGCGAATATAATCGATCTCTTTTTGGAGCACCTTTTTGGGCAGTCTGTATTCGGGTATGCCGAAGTAGAGCATTCCTCCTGCCCGGGGCAGAGCCTCGAAGACGGAAATCTGGTAGCCCTGGAGGGCGAGGTAATAGGCGGCCGACAGTCCCGCCGGCCCTGAGCCTACAATGGCAACTTTCTCCTGTTTTGGCTCTATTTCGGGCAGCGGTGGTTCTTCTACAACCGAGTCAGCGGCAAAGCGCTTCAGGGCACAGATGGAAAGGGGATCATCCCAAAAACCTCTCTTGCACTGGGTCTCGCAGGGGTGGGGACAGATACGGCCGATCACTCCGGGCAGGGGAATGTTCTCCCTGATCAAGGCCACGGCTTCCGGGTATTTTTTCTCAGCGATTAAGGCCAGATACCCTTGCACATTCGTCCCTGCCGGACAGGCAAGAACACAGGGGGGACGCTCTTTTTTGTCGATAGCGAACACATTGGGGAACGCCTGAGGGAAAGGTCTGAATATGGCTTTTCTCTCAGTCAGCCCCTGGTCGAATTCGCTGGGCACATCCACCGGACAGACTTCGGCGCACTCGCCGCAGCCGGTGCATTTCTGAGTGTCCACATAGCGGGGCTGCTTTCCGATTTTGACCCGAAAATTCCCTGACTCTCCTTCTACTCCCAGCAGCTCGGCGCAGGTGATGACCTCGATGTTCAGATGCCGTCCGCACTCCACCAGCTTGGGGGCTAAGATACACATCGAGCAGTCGTTCGTGGGGAAGGTCTTGTCTAACATTGCCATTGTCCCCCCAATGGCCGGGGACTTCTCCAAAAGATAGACCTTAAACCCTGACTCAGCCAGGTCAAGCGAGGCCTGAATGCCGCCTATGCCTCCGCCGACTACCAATACAGCGCCTGTCATTTTCTGTCTGCTTTTCATGCCTTGTTGACTCGTAAAAAGTCCTTTTCTGTCATGCTGACCTTGTCGAAGCATCTGATAAGCTACTGTAATTCATCAATACATCAGATTCCTCACGGAGCCTGCCCTGAGCAGGATGAGATTCTTCGCTGAGCCTGTGCTGAACGATAGTGAAGTGCTCAGAATGACAAGCGGCGAAGGGTTCGGAATGACAACTTTGCTACTTTTTACGAGTCAATCCTTGTTGATTCATCCGTAAGGAATCCCTGCTATCGATTTCAACCCAAATTCGGACAATCTATTTATGACGTTGGTGCAAATGTCTGAAATCCTTAAGAAGCCCACGATTTTAATCGTGGGTATCAAAACAAAAGAATACCTGTAACCGATTCATCGGTTTTCCGAAAGACCATATTTTCGGAGAAAACGAGCATATTCTTCTTGAAATGTCATCTTCCGATGATGTTCTTCTTGATCAAGAATGTAGTCCTCAACTTGTTTCACCATAGACTCGCTTACCGAAAAGCCACCATACCCCACCTGCCAAGCAAATTTATGAGCGATAATATCTTGCTGGTTGATCCAATGTGAAGATTCACCTTTGATCATTTTTATAACTTCAGCAAGGGATCTATCACTACACAACAGAAAGAGTGCATGGAGATGATCTGTCGTTCCGTTAATGATGCGAACACCGCACCCAAGTTCCTCTAATTTGTGTTGGATATGATGGATGATTTTGGACCTGAATGGAGTTTTCAGCAATGGCACTCGATCTTTCGTGCCCCAGATGGTGTGAACCCACAATTTGGTCAAGGCATGGGACATCGCAAATCCTTCATCATTAAACCGTTAAAACGGTTAATCGTCTTATTTAACGTGCCTTTTGGGTCCCACGAATAAATTCGTGGGCTGCTGGAAGGCGAAATTCTGAATCTGGATTCAACCTACATTTGGGAAGATTCATTTATGACGTTGGTGCAAACCCGCGAAATTTTCCAGAAGCCCACGATTTTAATCGTGGGTGGTCCAGAACCTCCCCGAGGTTCCAAACCTGAAGGAAATTGGCATTTTCTATTTTTCTAGCTCTTCTGGCGTGATCTCCAGTTCTTCTTCTACCATTCCTTTCAGTTGCTCAAATTTCTCTCTTTCCTCGAAGTAATACCGAATCAACTCGTGGCGTATCCTCTGGGAAAGGGTATCTATCTTTTCTATCTCTTTTGTGGTTTGCGGGGGTGCATAACCCTCTTTTACAGCCATCTGCCGCAGCACCCCGATTATGTCCCGGAAGTTCACCCCCTGGGGGCAGCGGACAGAGCAGGCAAAGCACTGGGCGCACAGCCAAATTGACCGGGAGGAGAGCACCTGCTGGCGCATTCCCAACAACGCCTGGCGGATTATGCGGCGGGGATTGTAATCTTCGTCTATCTCGGCCACCGGGCAGGTGGCAGTGCAGGTGCCGCAGGAGAAACAGAGCTTGAAGCCCTCTCCGCCTGGCTGGGCCGCAATCTCATACTTGAAGTTCGGATCGAGCTTGTTTAGGACAATGGGTTCCATTTAATTGCCTCCTGGGTGGATTTGTGCCACGAACCTCTCGCAGGCTTCCAGACCTGCGGGAGGTTGCTGCTCTAACCATTATCTCCTTCGGTTTTCCTCTCTAATATCCCTTTAATCTGCCGGATAATATCTGGCAATTCCTCCTTAATTATAACCCAGACAATATCATAATTGACTCCAAAGTAGTGATGAATAAGCCTATCTCTCACTCCTGCTAATTTTTTCCAAGGGACCTGGGGATATTTTTTCTTCAAGTCACTGGACACACCTTTTGTTGCCTCACCTATGATTTCAAGATTGCGAACTACAGCGTCCTGAGTCCTTATGTCTTCAAAGAATTCCGCGTGATTCACTTTTTCAATGTAAAGGGTTATTCTCCTTATGGCTTCTATAATATCGCTGAGAAACTCTATATCTCCTCTTTTAGACATAGATTACGTCCCTTTCGATTTCTGTTGCAACTTTTTTAATTCTTATATTTTTTATGCTTCCAGAAGTCAAAATGTCCACTTTCCTATCTAACAGTTTTTCGATATGCTCTGCAAATTCTACGAACTCAAGACCTATTGGTTTTTCAAACTCTGCCAAAATATCTACATCGCTATCGTTTCTCTGCATTCCTTTGGCAAAAGAGCCGAATATTCCCATTCTTTTTACTCCGAAATTGGCTTTCAAATCGGGAAGTTCTCTTCTCAAAATCTTTATAACTTTCGCTTGCGTTAACATTTTTTCATCACTTCCTGCCACAAGATTGGAAACTTAAGGAGGTTATGGCGGAATTCTTCAACTTAAGCCGTGCGCTTAAGCTGCACGGTTCGATGGGAGTGATGGCGAAGCTGAACCGTGACATTCATGCCACAGCAAGGGGTCTTCACGCACAGTCTTGCCAACAATTATTATCCAGTTACACGCTCGGCCGCGGCAGCAATCCTGCCCGCTCGGCAATCACCGGTACTATCTTCTCCCAGGCCACCGCCATCAGATGGATGCCGGCGATGCCCTCCATTTCTCTGAGTTCTTCTATCTGTTCTACACAGATATTTACTCCCTCCTCAGCAGGTTCTTCTGCCTGGGACATCCTCTGGATAATCTCGTCGGGCACGGTGACGCCCGCTACGCTGTCCTTCATATATTGGGCCATCCTCACCGATCTTAACGGGGTCAATCCGGCTAAGATGTATGTCTTCTGGTGCAGTTCTCGCTCCCGCACCTGTTCCATCCACTGGCAGAAGCGCTTCATATCGTAGATGCACTGGGTCTGGATGAAATCGGCACCGGCGGCTATCTTCTTTGCCAGTCGGACTACTCTGAGCTCGAAGGGGTCACCGAAGGGGTTGGCGGCTGCGCCAATGAACATCCGAGGTTCAACCACCGGTGCCTTGGGGGAGTTTCTTATCTCATCCCCACAAAGGAATTTTTTCTCATCTCGCATCACCTTTAGCATTTGGACAAGTTGAATCGAGTCCAGATCGAAGACTCCCCGAGCCGCGGGATGGTTGCCGAGAGACTGGTGGTCGCCGGTGAGGCAGAGGATGTTCTTTATACCCAGGGCGTAGGCGCCCAGAATGTCAGCCTGAATGGCGAGGCGATTCCTGTCCCGGCAGGTCATCTGAATCACCGGTTCCAATCCCTTTTGGCATAGAACAGTGCCGGTGGCGATGCTGGAGAGCCGGGCGATGGCCGTCTGATTGTCGGTGATATTTACCGCATCCGCACAATCCTTCAGGTACTCGATCTTGCGGTTGACCGATTGTAGGTCGGCACTCTTAGGCGGCCCCAGCTCGGCGGTGACCGCAAAATGACCGGAGAGGAGAACTCTCTCCAATCTGCTGCCCGCTTTGAAACTCTTCTCCT
>DAOVDP010000042.1 GCA_030669445.1 Candidatus Latescibacterota bacterium
GGTAACGAGTCTAACTCCTCGTGTTTCACATAAGGGGGATTGGAGACTACCGCGTCCAACTGGCCGGAGAGATCTCCAAGTGGGGAAAGCAAATCTCCTTGGATAAATTCTATCTTCTGCCCTACCTCGTTGAAAATAGCATTCTCTCTGGCGATTTCCAAGGTTTGGGGAGAGATGTCTATGGCGTAGATGAAGATATTCTCTATCTTCCGGGCCAGACTTATGGCGATGTTGCCGCAGCCTGTACCTATGTCGGCAATCCTCAGGGTGTCTTGCTTTCCTTTCAATTTTCCCAATACGGTTTCTACCAGAGTTTCCGTCTCCGGTCGGGGGATACAAACCGAAGGGTTTACCACAAAAGCGAGAGACATAAATTCAGTCCTGCCCGTGATATACTGAATCGGAGTATATTTTAACCTTTTTTTCAGGGCAATTTTAAACCGTTCTAACTCTTCTGGGAGCAAGGGCCGGTCGTATTGGAGATACAGGTCGATACGCCGCAGCCCCAGAGTGTGGCCAAGCAAAAGTTCGGTGTTGAGCCGGGGATGGTCGAACTCCTTACCACTCAGATAATCGCTCGTCCAGTTGAGAAGCCCTATAATGGTCCATGTCTTTTCCATATTATTGATTCACACAGACTAAAAACGGCATTGATTTAGACAGATGAGATTTTATAATCATTTATTATCCGTCTACATCAATGCTTATGCCGTCGCTTTTTCCCCTCTCAACTAGGGCAGATATCCAAATTGATACCTCGTAGAGCAGGATTAAGGGCAAGGCCATCAATATTTGAGAAAAGACATCCGGGGGAGTTAAGATGGCAGCGATGAGGAAGATAAACACTATGGCGTAGACCCGTTTTCTCTTCAAAAATTGGGGGGTTAGTATACCCATCTGGGTTAGAAAGTATGAGAAAACCGGCAGTTCAAAGAGGACCCCAAAAGCCACGATGAGTTTAAGGATAAAACTGATGTACCTGCCGATGTCAAATTGTGGTTGGACCTGGGGGGTGGCCATCCCGATGAGGAAACGCAAGGCCATTGGCACCACCACAAAATAGGCCAGAGCAGCACCTGCCAGAAAACACAACGATGAGAACAGAAGTACTTTTGGCAAGTATCTTCGTTCCTTCTCTAAAAGTCCCGGTGCTATGAAACACCAGAGCTGATAGAGAATGAGCGGGAGGCTGAGGATGATCCCTGCCACCAGTGAGGTGGTCAGGCGTACGGTAAACATACCGATTGGAGAGAGAAAGATGATCTTTGGGGCAGGATGTAAACAGGCCGCTGGTCGGGTTAGAAAGTCCAGCAGTTGGCGGGAGAAGAAAAAACTGACCACGGTAGCCGCCACCACTACAATCAAGGACCGGATAATTCTCCAGCGCATCTCTTCCAGGTGGTCCAGGAAGGACATATCTTTTTTCTTTGAGTTGTTCAATCTTTTACATACCCCACTGCTCCCATAGTAAAGATTGCTTTTTGAGGGCAGGACAGGACACAGATACCACAGCCGACACACTTTTCTCTGACCACTCTGTGTTTTTCCCCAGGCTCGCCCTCAATAGCACCCATCGGGCACAACTCTTTGCATTGTTCACAACCATCGCAATCTATTCCTATGGTCATTTTTGCCCGCACCTTAACCTTGTCAACAAAACAGTCTTGGGGACATTTGTGTACGGCCACTACCAGATTAGGTCCTTCCCGGTAGTCAATGGCCGGAAGGTTATCCTCCATTTGGATGCCTTCGCCAGAGGTTACCTTTACACAGATACCACACCCGATACAGCCCACGGCACACACCTGTTTAACCTTTCTTCCCCGGTCATGAGAAGAGCACCCTAAGTATATCTTTTGCTCCTTTGGGATAAGTTCTATGATCCCTTTTGGACAGACAGTGACACAGACGCCGCAACCGGTGCACAGGTTGTCATCAACCACTGGGAGACCATTTTCCCCCATCTTAATTGCCCCAAAGGGACAGGCCTCTGCGCAGGAGCCCAATCCCAAGCAACCGTAGACGCACCCCTTAGGTCCTTCGGCCAGCACTACGGCTGCTCGGCAATCTTCGATGCCATCGTAGTCGAAAAGCTCTGGTGCCTTTTTCTTTTCCCCCTGGCAATGAACAACTGCTACCATTGGGAGCTGGTCTTCTGCCTTCAGTCCCAGAAGACTGCAGATTTTCAGAACCATCTCGGAGTTTCCTGCTGCACAAGCTCCAGGAGTAGTTTTGCCTTGCAGCACGGCCAAGGCGAATTCACGACAGCCAGGACAACCGCAGCCGCCACAGTTTGCCCCGGGGAGCATCTCCAGGATCTCCTCCACCCGAGGGTCTTCTTCTACGGCAAACCTCTGAGAGACCCAGGCCAAAACTGCCCCAAACCCACCTCCCAGAATCGCTAACCATAAAACGGCAGGCAGAAATGTACTCTCCATATCTCTCCTCAGGTCACAGCTTAACCAGTCCAGAAAATCCCAGAAAGGCCATAGACAGAATTCCGGCAACAATCAGAGCTATAGGAACACCCCGCAAGGACTGAGGGATGTCGGAGAACTCCAGCCGTTCCCTTATCCCAGCCATTATCACCAGGGCTATAGTGAACCCCACCCCAGCCCCTATTGCAAAGATAAAGCATTGAAGTAAGTTATAGCCCTTGATCACATTCAGCAATGCCAAACCTAAGATTGCACAGTTAGTGGTGATTAAAGGCAGGTATATCCCCAGGGCCTGATAAAGAGCAGGGGTCATTTTCCGAAGAATTGTCTCCACAAACTGTACCAAAGAGGCGATGACCAGAATAAAGGCTACATACTCCAAAATCTGCAGGTTATAAGGCACCAAGATAAAAGAATAGACTAACTGAGTTCCTACTGAGGCAAGGGTCATAACAAAGATCACGGCCACACCCATTCCCAGTGCGGTTTCAATGCGTTTGGAGACTCCTAAGAAGGGACATATCCCCAGAAACCTCACCAACACGAAGTTGTTGACTAAAACAGCCGCAACGAAAATCACGAAAAGTTGATGCATTTTCTTAGGTTCCTCGCCTTAAAGAGCGACTCTCCTTACCCACAGCACATGTCTTTCAGAGAGGATCTTTTCTAATATCTCATCGGGGATGGGAGAGTCAACATTCAACACTGTCATTGCCTTTTGGCCATTCTCTTCTCTGGCCCAAGACATTCGGGAGATGTTAATGCCCTCATTTCCCAAGATGGTACCTATACTTCCAATGACTCCCGGCACATCCTCGCTGGTGCAGATAAGCATATTACCCTGAGGCCAGGCGTCAAAACGATATCCGTCCATTGTTACGATTCTGAGGTCATTCTTGCCGAAGACAGTTCCGGAGAGAAGATGTTCTCCTTTGTTGGTCAGATACCTCACAGTAATAAGGTTAGAGAAGTCCTTGTGTTCACTTGATCTGGTTTCCTCTATTCCCACCCCTCTCTCTTTGGCAATTACCGGGGCATTCACTAAGTTGACCGTTCCCTCTCCGATATTCTGAAATATTCCCTTCAGGAGAGAGGAGGTAAGGGGAGAGGCGGGGTAAGCTAAGACATCGCCGCAGTATTCGACAGATATCTTCTGAAGGTGCCCATCAGTGAGTTGAGCGAGAAGGGAACCGATCTTTTCGGCCAGGAGCAGATAGGGTTGAAGGGCCTGATAAATGCTGGGCTCTACATAGGGAAGATTCAAGGCATTGCGGATGTTATCTCTTATCAAGGCATCAGCCACCTGCTCGGCAATCTGGAGAGCGACATTGGCCTGGGCCTCACGGGTGGAGGCACCTAAGTGGGGAGTGCAAACTACCTTCTCATGCTGTATCAGAGGGTTATCTGCAGGGGATTCTTCCTCGAAGACATCCAGTGCTACCCCGGCAACCTTTCCGCTCTCCAGCGCTCTGAGCAAGGCTGCTTCATCTACCACTCCCCCCCGGGCACAGTTGATTATCCTCACGCCCTGTTTGCACCTCTTTAGCTCGGCATCGGATATCAGGTGCTTGGTCTCTTTGGTTAGAGGAGTGTGGACGGTGATGTAGTCAGATTGAGAATATATTTCGTCTAAATTTACTAACTTGACTCCGATTTTTGCTGTTATCTCCTCAGAGATGAAGGGATCGTAGCCCAACAGTTTCATCCCTAAGCCGTTGGCACGCAGGGCGACCTCTCTTCCCACCTTTCCTAACCCTATAATTCCCAGCACTTTTTCGTAGATCTCTACCCCAGTATATTTCTTTCGCTCCCACTTGCCCTGCTGCAGGGATTGCATTGCCTGGGGGATATTTCTGGAGAGAGCAAGGAGCAGGGAGAGGGTGTGCTCTGCTGCTGAGACGGTGTTTCCCCCTGGGGTGTTCATCACAACTATCCCCTGTTTGGTAGCGGCGGCCACATCAATGTTGTCCACTCCACTGCCAGCTCTGCCGATCACCTTCATATTTCGGGCTACTTGGATAACATCAGCCGTGACCTTGGTGCCGCTTCTGACAATCAATGCAGAATACTGGCCAATGACCTGTTTTAATTCTTCAGGCGACAGATGAGTCCGAGCATCTACCCCAAGGCCTTCTCTCTCTAAGATTTTTATGCACTGCTGGTCGACTGGGTCACTTATTAGAACCTTCAATTTCTTCCCCATATTCTCCTATCGCTCGTTGTGCGGCAGCTACCCCGGAGCCGATTTCAAACTGCCAACCCAGGTCTTTAAGCCCTCTCTCCAAGGCCGCAACCGCTGTTAAGATGTCAAAGTCATCTATGTATCCCATATGAGAGATCCTCACCACCTTGCCGGTAAGCGCTGCCTGTCCACCTGCCATCGTGATCCCGTACTTGGTACGAATGGTCTTCAACAGAAGCTTCCCGTCTATTCCCTCCGGCACTTTCACAATAGTGAGGATATTCGAGGGATTCTTGGCAAATATCTCCAGTCCCAAGGCCCGAACTGCCGCTCTGGTTGCCCGGGCGTGCCGCTGGTGTCGGGCCCAGATGTTTTCCAACCCTTCTTTTTGGATCATCTCCAGCGACTTTTTCAACCCCACTAAGAGTGATACTGCCGGGGTGTAAGGATTTTGGTTTTTGGCCAGCGACTTGTTTGCTGCCGAGAAACTCCAGTAATACTTGGGTAGCTTTGAAGACTTGACCGCTTCCCAGGCCTCCTGGCTCACCGAGGCAAAGGCCAACCCCGGAGAGAGCATCAATCCTTTCTGGGAACCGGTGACTGCCACATCGATGTGCCACTGGTCAGGCAGAAACCGGTGGGTGCCAATGCTGGTGATGGCGTCGACCACCAAAAGAGCCGAGTGTTCCCTCACTATCTGGCCGATGGCTTCAATATCATTTATGACCCCTGTGGAGGTCTCACTGTGAGTAGTGAAAACTGCTTTAATTTCCTGAACAGCTTTAAGTTTTGCGGCTATCTGCTGCGGATCTACTGCACATCCCCACTCCACATTGAGGGGCTCGACCTGAACCCCATAGGCGGTGCAGATCTCAGCCCATCTTTCCCCAAATTTCCCTCCTCGCACCACCAGCGCCTTATCTCCTGGAGATAAGAGATTTACTACTGTTGCCTCCATTGCTCCGGTTCCAGAGGAGCTGAATGTAAGCACCTCGTTTTCAGTTTGAAATAGATACTTCAGACCTTGGTTAATTTGGGCGAAGAGTTCGCCATATTCGGCAGAGCGGTGGTGAATAATAGGCTCGGCCATCTTCAACAACACACTCTCCGGGACAGTGGTAGGTCCAGGTGTGAACAAACGCTTTTTCACCATTTTCTCCTTCTTGTTAGGACGGCAAATGCCTCCTATTGCATCTTCATAAACATTCAGCCACTAAGGCACAAAGGAAATGTGTGAGTTTTAGACCTTTATCAGAAAGACCTGCCGACTCTATTTAGTGTCTGTCCGAAAACTCAGTTTTGAGGGAAATGTCATTGCGAGGAGTGAGGAACGAACGACGAAGCAATCTTTGTATTTTCAAGAGATTGCTTCGCTCCCTTTAGTCGCTCGCAATGACGAGAATATTCCGATTTGGTTAGTTTGCGGACAGGCACTATTTAATCTTAGTGTCTTTGTGGCTGGACTGTTACGTACTCTTCTATGCTGTTTTCTTAGCCCTATATCTCTTGATCACATATCTTGGTTCTGCTTTTTTCTCAATTACTTCCTTGGTTATTACACACTCCCGAACATCAGTCTTGGAGGGAAGCTGATACATAATGTCTATCATGGCGTTTTCCATGACGGATCTTAGTCCTCTGGCGCCAGTGCCTCTTTTCTGAGTTATCCGTACCACTTCCCGCAGAGCTTGTTCTTCAAAAACAAGCCTTACCCCGTCCATCTGGAAGAATTTCTGGTACTGCTTGGTCAGGGCGTCTTTGGGGTCCAACAGTATTCTCATCAGGGCATCCTCGTCTAACTCCTCGAAGGCACAGACCAGAGGTAGGCGTCCAACCAATTCAGGGATAAGGCCGAATTTCAGAAGATCTTCCGGTTCCACCTGGGATAGAATCTGACCGATGTTGTGCTCCTTTTTGATTGCCACCTCGGCGCCGAAACCCATGGTTTTCTTTCCTATGCGCTGCATTACGATCTTCTCCAACCCTTGGAAGACACCTCCGGCAATGAAGAGAATATTTTTAGTATTAATAGGGACTAACGGTTGTTCTGGGTGTTTGCGGCCGCCCCGAGGAGGGACATTGGCCACTGTGCCCTCCAATATTTTCAACAAGGCCTGCTGTACCCCTTCCCCAGACACATCCCTGGTAATAGAGGGACTGGCTCCCTCTTTGCGGGCAATCTTATCGAGTTCATCTATGTAGATAATGCCGTTCTCTGCCCTGGCGACATCATAGTCTGCTGCCTGAAGCAAATGTACCAATATATTTTCCACATCTTCACCTACATAGCCAGCTTCGGTGAGAGTGGTAGCGTCGGCAATGGAAAATGGGACCTGAAGGAATTTTGCCAGAGTTTGGGCCATCAAGGTCTTACCCGTTCCTGTGGGTCCGATCAACAGGATGTTGCTCTTTTCTAACTCCACATCATCGGCTGCCGGCTCTGACTGAATCCGCTTGTAATGGTTGTAAACAGCCACAGAGACAGTTTTTTTGGCTTTTTCTTGCCCGATGATGTATTCAGCTAACTTCTCCTTTATCTGCTGAGGAGCAGGTAGCTCGTCCGGCTTAAGCAAGGTGGACTTCTGCTGAATTTCTCCCCCCAAGATGCTATTACAAACTTGCACGCATTCGTTGCAGATACAGGCATTAGAGCCGGTTATCAATCTCCCCACCTGATCGGCAGCACGTCCGCAAAATGAGCACACCAGATTCGTTTTGGCAGTTCGTTTGTTCATTTTTCCTTTTCCGCAGTTTTGCTGCTGATGATCTCATCTATAAGACCGTATTCTTTTGCCTCTTCGGGCGACATATAGAAATCCCTGTCGGTGTCCTGTGCGATCTTCTCTAAGGGTTGTCCGGTGTGGTGAGCAAGTATCTCGTTCAATTTCTGTTTGAGGGTAAGGAACTCCTTAGTATGTCGTTCCACATCGGAGATAGAACCCTGGACTCCCGCCCACCCTTGGTGGATCATTATGCGGGAATTGGGCAGGGAATGGCGTTTCCCCTCAGCTCCAGCGGCCAAGAGCACCGCCCCCATACTCGCTGATTGTCCCACACAGACGGTGGCCACATCCGGTTTGATATACTGCATAGTGTCGTAGACGGCAAGTCCAGCACACACTCCGCCGCCCATGCTGTTAATGTACATCCAAATATCTTTCTCCGGATCCTCAGTTTCCAGAAACAACATCTGGGCCACCATTAAATTCGCCACATTGTCATCAATGATTGAACTGATGAAGATAATCCTCTCCTTCAGCAACCGTGAGAATATATCGTAAGCCCTCTCTCCCCGACCTGTTTCTTCAATGACCATTGGTACCAAAGGCATCTGTTCTATCCCTCCTATTTTTAGTCCATCTTCGAAGTTGTGATCTTTGCCTCCTTCACCAGAAACTCCATCGCCTTCTCCTGCAGTAGATCTTCTCGCAAGTCTTCCAATCTGTCCTGGGAAGTTAATGTCTCCTTGAATTTCTCTGGATCTGCCTTTTGGGAATGGGCAATTTCGGTAATCTTTTGTTCTATCTCTTCATCCGATGTCTGAATGTTCTCTGCCTCAGCGATTGCCTTCAGAATTAGACGAGATTTTATCTGCCTTATGGCCTCTCCCCGATTATTCTCTTTGATTAGCTTTACATCGACCTCCTCTGAGGAGATACTTTTCACCCTTTCCACTAAGGTGTTAAGAGAATTTTCAACCATCCTTTCCGGCACATTAAAGGTGCATTCTCTGAGCAACTGTTCGATAATATTTCGCCGTACCTCTTTCATAGCTTGCTGTTCAGTTTTTTCGACCAGCTCGGTTTTAACTTTCTCCCTCAATTCTTCCATAGTGTTGCAATCGCTCACATCCTTGGCGAGTTCGTTGTCTAAGGCAGGCAGTTCTCTTTCTCTGACTTCTTTAACTTTAGCCATGTAATACTCTTGTGTGCCAGCAAGATCGGCTTCGGGGTGATCCTCAGGATAGGTGAACACTACTTTTCGTTCCTCGCCCTTGGCAGCCCCGGATAGCTCCGGCGGAGACTCTGGAGTGAGTTTTATAAGGCGATTCTCCATTTTATTCCCCACGAGAGG
>DAOVDP010000086.1 GCA_030669445.1 Candidatus Latescibacterota bacterium
TGTACCCTCCAACCATAGGAGGTGTAGTTGATCCACTCAGGGTTTTGAGGGCCTGCGGCTGTCGCGAAAAGAAGTGCTGCAGTGAGAATCACACTCGCCAGAATTAAGGCGAGTGAGCCAGAGTAAGCAGAACGGTTCATGGTGTGACTTCCTTATTTTTGACTGGAGTAGTCCCACGAATTAGTAATGGCAACTATCGCAACAAAAGCATCTTTTGGACCTTAACCGTTCTCCCTGCTTTCAGCCGGCAGAGGTACACCCCACCGGCCAGCAAATGACCCTCACTGTCTGTCCCATCCCAACAGAAGCTGTGGTAACCTTTCTGCAGGCGGCTTCTGACCAGAGTTTTTACTTTCTGTCCTACTAGGTTGTAAATCGCCAACTCGGCCTGGGACTGCTCAGGCAATCGGAAGAATATGACAGTGTCAAAACTAAACGGATTTGGGTAATTCTGCAGGCAAGCAAGCCCCAAAGGCTCAAAGTCAGCATCAAGGCTGACACCGCTTGATTTCTCTTTTAAAAGAACCTCTAAGATTGCAATCCCTTGCCAATCCGACTCTACAGTCAGCACCTCAGTGTCTGGGTCAAAATGCCAGTTGTCCTGAGACAGAGGAGAGCCATCGAATCTAACACCCCAAACATGGCTATCCTTAAAGAAGAATCTGATCGGGTAGCTCCCCGGAGCGGCATAGAGTGCTATTTCTATCTCTTTTTCACCAGTGTCTTGAGGGGTCAAAGCGGCATCATAGGCAAAGAGGTTCTTGTCAGGACAAATGCCCATCTCGCTGTGGTCCCGCAGACCAGGCAGGGTCTGATAATACTCTCGGTAGTATCGGGGCAGCTTAGAATGCAGAGGGGTGATTTGAGAGCTGTCCGTCACTTCATAGCCCAGATGGGGGAAAAGATAAAACTGGTAGCTCCAATGTTGCTGTGGGCTGTACTTTTTATCCTGCTCGTTCTTCAAAACATAAAGCCGCAAACTCGCCCCGTGTTTCTCGACATCCTCAATTCCGCTAGGGTTGTAGACCGTTATCCCCACAGAGCCGTATATACTGTCGCTGCGTCTTATGTCCCAGGTGAAGTCGTCGATTCTGTAGATCTCTCTGGAAGCCGGATACCAGGGCAGTGCCAACTCCACAAAAATCTCCTTTACCAGCACGCTATCTTCGCTGGGCGTGATTTCCCCGGCAACGGTTATTTTATCACTATCCTCGAACATCTGGTATTTCAATTTGTTCTCTAAGGAATTTACCTCCCAGCCGACCTCTCCTATCATCGCCTGCTCAGTGATGGAGTCGGGTGTTCGTAGTTCGGGTGGTCCCTCCCAATTGATTTTTCCTGAGGGGGTTGTATATATTTCGACCCTAATAGTTCTCGCCTCTTTGTGCAGTGGCGGGCCGCCGTCCACCTTGGGCAGCGGGGTTAGATCAAAGGATTGTCCCTGCATTATTGCCTTCACAGATAGGTCCAATATCTCTGGGCAACGGGTGCTATTCTGGGAACGGGGAAGAGATATCCCTTTGTATCTGAATAGCTCTTGAGAACAGATGTAGTTGTTGCTTGCCTGGGGATAAGTCCAGGAGAAATCGGCTAAAGAACATCTTCTGCTGCCCCAACTTGCCGCCCAGTAGTCCTCCGACTCACTGAGGTCATAATGGTGTTGGTTCAAAAGGTTCTGATTGAAAGTGTCAAAGGTGTCTACATCTCCCTGATTGAGATAATAGTACATCTCCATCCCGTAAGCTGTACCCTCTCTGAGGTAGAGGGATTCGTTGTCGGACTTGCCGAACCAGTTCCACTGGCCTTCCCAAAATCCCCGGTGGATTCCAGTATTTTGATGAGAGATCGTCTCTCGCTGGTTAGGGGTCACATAGGTCACCAGCACCCCGGCTACTAAGTCGTTCTCATCGTCGTGCCAAACCATCGCCGGGTATCTCGTCCCCATGCCGTTGTCAATGGCGGTAAACAGGGAATGCTGAATATAACCGGCTGGGTAAAGACAGGACCTGTCACTGCAGGTGCATAAAAGCTCCCCGTTGTAGTCAGTGATGTATGCGTCGTCCATACTATCGGTGATCATTATGCACTGCTGGGCATTGGCGTAGACATCTGTTTTCTCAACCCTCCTCTGGAGATAGACTATAAAATACGGCTTGCCTTTTATGATTCTGTATTCCCACTCTGTGTCGATGTAGGCAGTATCCCAGCTCCCTTTGATTATCGCTATCTCGCCCTTATCTGCCAGTACCTTTGCCGCTGTTTTTCCACCCAGATATTTTGCCAGGACGGATGACCAGCTCTCAAGTGAACCATCAGGGTATTCCAAGGCAAATTCAGGGAAAAAGAGGTTACCCCCTGTGCCAGCGAATTCAAAGCTGTTGTCTAAAAGACGGAGACTGCTTATCGTCCCGGAGTCTTTGTCAATGGTGAGCACGAACTGGCCGTTGTTCACCTCTAATGACTGCGGTGTTTCTGTTACCATCGATGGAATCGCTGTCTCAAAGGCAGAAAAAAGGGACAAGGTGATTATGAAAAGAGGGAGGGTTCTGCTTCTCATCGGTTGTTCATCTTCTCTATTTTTATGGCAAAAACAAAGGGATTGGAGTTCTCTTATGGCGGGAGTTGTCCATTAATTTTTTGACCTTAGCTACTATTTCTGGCTTCAGGCCCCTCGTGTTATTGGATTCCAAAGCTATAATAGTTTTGTCCAGTTGTTCATAGGAAAGACCTATCTCCTTCTCATCCGTTTGATCTGTCCACAGGCCAGCGGTTGGAGGCTTCTCTATTATTTTGGCTGGAATATCCAGTTCTCTGGCCAGTTCTCTCACCTGGGTCTTCAGCAAT
This sequence comes from Candidatus Latescibacterota bacterium, assembly GCA_030669445.1. Lineage (GTDB taxonomy): Bacteria > Latescibacterota > MVCY01 > MVCY01 > MVCY01 > MVCY01. The sequence continues at coordinate 2,845 of DAOVDP010000086.1, forward strand.
CCCCCCAGGGGCAGGATATCTACCCCCCCATCTCCGTATTTAGTGAAGTAGCCTATGGAAAGCTCACTTTTGTTACCAGAGCCAACCACCAGGTAATTCAAGTCATTGGCGAAATAGTAGAGAATAGCCATTCGTAATCTGGGTTTCAAATTGGCCAGGGACAACTGAGTATGAGAAACAGGCAGAATTCGGGCAAACTCATCCCAGAGGGAATCCAAGACTACTTTTTCTGTCTTGATGCCCAGTCTTTCAGCCATTAAGTAGGCGTCCTGTTCGTCGGAGAGCTCGCTGTGGCAGGGCATTATCAGAGCCAATATTCTGTCTCCTAATGCCTTTTTGCATAGGGCGGCTACGACCGAGGAGTCAACTCCACCGCTCAACCCGAACACCACACCCTCTGCCCCTGCCTCTTTGACCTTCTGCTTTATCCACCTGCTTATTCTATCTGACAGCTTCATCTAAGGGTCTCCTTTTCAAGAATTAAAGAAGTGGGAGGTAACGATTCAGTTCATATTTAGTGACCTGGGACTTGTACTCTTCCCATTCCTCTTCTTTATTCCGGATAAAATATTCGAACACCCTTTCTCCCAGGGCTTTCTTCACCAGCTCACTGTTCTCGGTCAGTTTGATAGCCTCCCAGAGGTTCTCGGGAAGCGATTCTATTCCTGCTTTTTCTCTCTCCAGATGGTTCATCTGGAAGATATTGTTGGTTGCGGGTTCGGGCAGGGGATATTGCTTTTCTATTCCTTCCAGGCCAGCAACTAACATCACTGAGAAGACAAGATAGGGGTTGCAAGCAGGGTCAGGTGACCTGAACTCGACTCGGGAGGAGTTCCGTTTCTCCGGCTTATACAGCGGGACTCGCACCAACGCTGACCTGTTTCTCCGGGCCCAGGAGACATAGACCGGAGCCTCAAAACCAACCACCAACCTCTTATAGGAATTAACCCACTGGTTAGTGACTGAGGTCATCTCCGGAGCATACTTTAACAAACCAGCGATGAAGGCCTTGGCTACAGAAGAGAGCCGATATTTATCCTGGGGGTCGAAAAAGACATTTTCTTCCCCGCTGAACAGGGATTGGTGAACATGCATACCGCTTCCGTTCACCCCGTGTATGGGCTTGGGCATAAAACTGGCGTAGAAACCTCTCTGCTGGGCTACGTCTTTTACTACCAGTCGATAGGTCATAACATTGTCTGCCATAGTTAGGGCATCGGTATATTTCAGGTCTATTTCATGTTGAGAAGGGGCACACTCGTGGTGGCTGCATTCCACGGGAATACCCATACTTTCCAGTGTAGAGGCGGTTTCTCGTCGGAGCTCCTGGGCTACATCTGGAGGGGTCAGGTCAAAATAGCCGCCCTTATCCAGCGTTTCCGGTTTAGCAGGATCTTTGAAGTAGAAATACTCCGGTTCAGGGCCTACACAGTAGGTAAAGCCCATATCAGCGGCTCTTTTTAGGTTTTTCTTCAGCACATAGCGGGGATCGCCTTCAAAAGGTCGTCCTCCCGGTTCTAAAATGTCCACAAACATCCGAGCAGTGAGGTGATCCTTTGGACTCCAGGGGATGATTTGAAAGGTAGCAGGAACCGGCACAGCGATCATATCGCTTTCCTCTATTCTGGCAAAGCCTTCTATGGAGGAACCGTCAAACCCAATCCCCTCCTCAAAGGCCAGCTCCAGTTCTCCGGCAGCAATGGTAAAACTCTTCAGGAATCCTAACACATCTGTAAACCAGAGGTTGATATATCTTATCCCTTTTTGTCTAACCGTCTCCAAAATATAGCTTTTCGCAGATTCCACAGTATCCCCCTTTCTTTTTGCAGTGTGAGCCCTTTACCTATACGATCCCATATAGAGAGGGCATGAGATAATCTTCAATAGAACGGCTAATGCTTTAAAAAACCATCAGTTTCTGCTTCAAAGGTAACCTCAAGTTTTAAATGATTTCTTCTACTCAAAAATACTGCAAACTGAATTTTTGTCAAGTTATTTCTGTGAGGATAACACCAGATTCACAGCCGAGCAAAAAATTTCTTGCTTTATTAGAAAAAATGGCATATATTAAATGCCGAAAAAGTGGGCCTCAGCGAAACCCACTTTTTAATTAACTGCAGGGAATGCCAGATGGATAGTTCGGCGGATATGGTGGAAAGGGTTCGCTCCTTGATTACACCAGTATTGGAGGCAGAACAGATTGAGCTGGTGGCCCTAAAATTGGTGGGATTTGGCAAGGGACGCCGTTTGCGAATATTCATTGATAAAAAAGACGGGGTAAAACTGAGTGACTGTGTCCAAGTAAACCGAAAAGTGAGCGAACTTTTGGATACAGAAGACCTAATTTCGGGAAAATACACTTTGGAGGTTTCTTCTCCTGGAACTGAGGCAAAAGGATAAGGGAATTCTCCCTAAGAAACAGAAAAAAGGGTTGTTATGAGCAAAGAGATTATTGATGTTTTGACCCAAATAGCTCGCACAAAAGATGTTAGTCGAGATCTGGTTATAGAATCGCTGAAGGCAGGACTTGTCTCTGCGGTTAAGAAACGCCTGGGGACGACAGAAAATGTCTACGCAGAGATTGACCAGAACACCGGAGACATTAGGATGTATATCGAAAAGGTCGTCATCTCTGAAGTTCAGGACCCATCGTTGGAAATAACTCCTGAGGAGGCAGAAAAGATCGATCCCGATGTCCAGGTTGGAGATAAGGTTCAGCAAGAGCTGCCCTTAAGCCAGTTTGGCAGAAGTGCCATTCAGACCGCAAAACAGATTCTCATCCAGAGGATTAGGGAAGCTGAGAGGGAGAAAATCTATCAGGATTATCAGAAAAGGATTGGGGATATCCTTATGGGTACAGT
>DAOVDP010000154.1 GCA_030669445.1 Candidatus Latescibacterota bacterium
CTCGCCGGCAAGATGTTCGTAAGGATATGAGAAACAAGAAGTAACCTCCAGTAGGTCCCGAACCTGCGGGAGGTTGAGAAGAATTGTGGCTGAATAGTTACGAGCAACGAACAAAAGTGAGGTTTTCTAATGCAGTCGGATCGATCCCCTAAAAAGCTTTCTTACTTCACCTCGGTAGAATACAGCAAGACAGGGACAGGGCGACTTGGGCTCACTTTCCCAGGTTTTTTTCTGCTGGAGAGAATTCTTCTTTTCTCTCTCCTAACGCTGCTTGTTACTTTTTCCCCATGGGCAGGCAAACCGGCGGACGCAGCTACCGGGTATGCGGGAGCTTTCCTCCGCTTGGGTGCCGGCAGTCGGGCAATGGCAATGGGAGATGCCTTCGTTGCCTTAGCCGAGGATGCTACCGCCGGATATTGCAACCCTGCAGGACTTTCCCAGTCAAGGTCCACTCAACTTCTGCTTCAACACTCGGAGCGCTTCGCCGGAGTGGTTAAAAATGACCTCATAGCTGTGGTTATCCCCGGTAAGGCTGAACAAAGCTTTGGCGTAAGCCTGTTTCGGATTGGAGTGAATGACATAAAATACACCAAGCTGAAAGACCCTACTAAGCCCTTAGATCTTTCTCAGAATCGCCCTTATGTTTCAAAGAGGGTGAGCGCAACCGACTGGGCACTCTATCTCTCCTTTGGGCACCGAATGCGGTCCGGGTTTTCTGCTGGCAGCAGTCTTAAGTTGATCCTAAGAAAACTGGGGAACAATACCGCCTTTGGGTACGGAATCGACTTGGGATTTTTATACCGTCCGTTACCCACCTTGTCCATAGGGGCGAATCTCTCCGATCTGTTCTGCACGCCGGTGAGGTGGGACACAGGGGCTGGAGATGTGATTACTCCCTCTGCCCGGGTGGGACTGGCCTGTTGCTGGCCAGTTGCTCTTCTGTGCGGCGAATTGACCAGTGCCTTCGAATTGAAGGCAGAAAAAGAGAGCGCCCGTTACGATCTGAACTTCAGCAGTGGGGTGGAGTACCGTTTTCGGAATCTGCTTGCCCTACGGCTGGGATCGCAACAGGGAATGTTTACTGCCGGGGCCGGCCTGAGAATGTACAACCGCCTCGATATTGACTACGCTTTCCTACAACACGAAGACCTCAATAATTCGCACCGGGTGTCGATCGCAGCTCAATTTTAGGCAGCACTCGATTTTGTGATGTAGAATAGAGACGGCCCGCCGGGTCGTCTCTACATTACTTAACCGAATTAAGAAACCAATGGTCTGTTTGAAGAGATTTATAGTCTATTTCCTCATTTGGGGAGCCATTTACATATCAGTTTTGGCAGGAATCCTTATTCACTTAGGAAGGGATTTGCCTTCTCTGCAGGAGTTTGAGAATCTTAAGCCGAAACTGATTACTACTGTCTATTCGGCAGACGGCCAGATTTTAAGGAGATTCGCCGAACAAAGACGGGAGTGTGTGTCTTACGAAAGGATACCCACCCAGTTAGTAGATGCAGTAGTAGCCACCGAGGGACGCCGTTTTTGGCGGCATTGGGGATTGGATTTAAGCGGCATTTTCAGGGCTGCCCTCTCTAATCTAAAGGCGGGCAGAATAGTACAGGGCGGCAGCACCATTACTCAACAGTTGGCCCGCAATCTCTTCCTCTCCCAGAAGGTAACCTTGAACAGGAAGATCAAAGAACAGTTGGTAGCCGTGCGTATTGAGCGGACTTATTCTAAACCGGAGATCCTGGAGATGTATTTAAACCAAGTCTACTTCGGCCACGGAGCTTGGGGCGCACAAGCTGCCTCTCGGTTATACTTCAGTGAGGATGTGGAGAACCTCTCTCTTAATCAATGTGCCACCCTGGCAGGGTTACTTAAGGCACCTACCCTCTATTCTCCACTGGATTATCCTCTGAAGGCCATAAAGAGAAGGAACCATGTACTCAGAAGGACGGCGGAGCTGGGAATGATCTCCAGAGAGGAGGCGGAAGAGACATCCAACCAAGATCTTGAACTCCAGCCCCACCTGGAAGAACCGGGAGAAGCAGCCTATTTTGTTGAGTATGTGCGGCAGCAATTAGAGAGGAAATACGGAAGTCAATTGCTTTACGAAAAGGGAGTATCGGTCTATACCACTTTGAATCTGAAAATGCAAAAGATTGCCGAGACGGTGTTACTGGAACAGTTGGCGCGGCGTCAAGCGATAGCGGACGCGCAATTTGCCCTTCAGGATTCTCTTCCAGTTGACTCTCTCCGTACTCGAGTGGTCCAAGGGGCACTGGTAACCATTAACCCTCACAATGGTCACATCCTAACTATGGTAGGGGGAAGAGATTTCCAGGAGAGCAAGTTCAATCGGGCCACCCAGGCCCTCAGGCAACCAGGCTCAGCCTTCAAGCCCTTCGTTTATACTGCCGCTGTGGACAACAATTATCGCTCCATCGACATTCTTTTAGATACCCCTATCTCGTTGCCTATGCCTGACGGAAGCCTGTGGCAGCCTGAGAACTATGACCAGATATTTAAAGGCCCTATAACCTTGCGCCAGGCCCTGGCAGAGTCACGCAATGTGGCTACTATTCAACTTATGATGAAACTCAAACCAAAAACGGTGATCCGTCATGCTCAGATGATGGGAATTTCCAGTCCTTTAGCCCCCGTTTACTCCCTGGCCATAGGCTCATGTGATGTCCGACTCATCGAACTTGTCTCTGCTTACGGGGTCTTTCCCAACGGAGGCATCAGAGTGGAACCTATCGCTGTGCTTTCTATAATTGATAGAAACGGAAATATCATTGAACAGAGAGAAAGAGGCCCGGCAAAGGAGGTGTTAAGGGCCTCGACTGCGTATGTGATGACCTCTATGCTGGAGTCGGTTATGGACGAAGGCACGGGCCGGGGGGCAAGATTGTGGTATGGGTTCAGACGACCGGCCGGAGGAAAAACCGGAACTACTAACGATTTTACCGATGCTTGGTTTGTCGGTTTTACCCCTCAGATGGTTGCTGGGGTGTGGATTGGCTTTGATGAAAAAATCCCCCTGGGCGAAGAGCACGCCTCGGCTGCTGCCGTAGCCCTCCCCGTGTGGGCCAGATTTATGAGGGCAACCTGTGATTCCCTGGAACTGCCCGCTAAGGATTTTCAGATGCCATCAACAGTGGTGGAACTGGAAATTTGTGCCGAGAGTCATAAGCTCGCTACCCCCTATTGTCCCCAGAAACGAAAAGAGGTTTTTATAAAAGGCACCGAACTCACTGAAGTTTGCCCGTTACACCAGGGGCCAGGGAAAACCATTCCCAAGCCCGAGGAGAAATCTCTACAGAGAGGGGAACTTGTGTTCTGACCTAACGAAAAATATTGAGGACAGA
>DAOVDP010000155.1 GCA_030669445.1 Candidatus Latescibacterota bacterium
CGCGCCGCTGGGGTCGGTGTACCACTGCTGGCAGTCCTCCGCCCAGCATGCCGTTATGTCCGGATGCGGGGCATAGAGGATATCATCCACCTTGCGCACACCGAAGTACAGGGAGTTTGTCGCCGGCACCCAGGCAGGTCCATAGACGATCATATCAAAACTATCCCTGGGCACGTTACCCTCCGCGATCGCTTCGGTCACCTCTGGGCAAGTGTCGAGGGTGAAATACATCCCCTCCGGTATCCATGCCATGTCACCGAGGCTACCGTCGATTGCGGGGACATACTCATCGGGGATCGCATACAGCATAAAGGGATTTGTTTCTGAGCCTAGATCTGTATAGCCCCAGAACTCATACCCGGTGAAGGCGTCAGCAGAACCAGCCACGCATACCAGAGCAGCGATGCTCAGAATGGCTATCAAATACCGCATCTTGCACACTCCTTTCAGGTTTTAAGGTTAATGAATCTTCCCCAACTAAAAACCTTCAAAGCGCCTTTTTGACACCACCTCTTTTCAGACTGGATTCCCGCCGTCAAGCCGCGGAACGCTTTTCCTATCCCTCGGTCTAAAAAGAGAGGGGGGTAATCCCCCAAGTGGATACAACCCCCCTCGTTTTGCCACAGTTTACTTGAACATTGCCTTTATGCCTCCCCAGGTGGAAGGCTCTGTGGCCATCAGTGCGTAGGTGTCCGACACAGGACGCGCCATAAAGGCGGTGAACAGGCTGGCATCTGTCCAGATGTCCTCACAGTGCCAGGAAACACCACCACCATTCCCATCTGCGTCGTCCTTGTCTCTTACATAGAAGGTGAGGCCGATGAGCTGATCTGGCGCGAAAATATGCAGCTCGCTGTCATCAGCAGACACATCCAGCCAATCCCACAGGTTGTACATAAGCTCCATATCATAAGAGCCGGTAGCCTCATCTACGTCCTGGGCAAAGAAGCCGTAAGGTGCCTCGAACCTCCAGTCATACTCCACCGGGCCAAAGTGACTACAATGTCCGCCTAGCTTGGGAGTATAGAAGTTCTGCTGGGCGGTGTTGCAGTTGTTTTCTTCTCCTAAACGGAAGTTTCCGCCCGCGCCGCTGGGGTCGGTGCACCACTGCTGGTTATCCTCCCCCCAGCATGCACCGAGGGTCTCCGATGGGCCGTAGAGTACATCATCCACCTTGTGCACGCCGAAGTACAGGGAGTTCGTCGCCGGCACCCAGGCAGGCCCATAGATGACTACGTCGAAATTGTCTCTCGGTATGTCTGCTATATCTGCTAACTCTCCTCCGGCAACTCCGAAAGCGCGAGGAACAGTGTCAAGGGTGAAGTACATTCCCTCCGGCATCCAGCCCACGTCGGCGAGGTCACCGTCGATTGCGGGAACGTACTCATCTGGGATCGCATACAGCATATAGGGATTTGTTGCTGAGCCTATGTCTGTATACCCCCAGCGCTCACAACCGGTGAACGCGTTAGCAGAACCAGCCACGCATACCAGAGCAGCAATGCTCAAAATGGCTATCAAATACCGCATCTTGCACACTCCTTTCAGGTTTAAAGGTTAATGAATCTTCCACGACTGTAGACCTTCAGATTGCCTTTTTGACACCACCTCCTTTCAGACTGGATTCCCGCCGTCAAGCCGCGGAACGCTTTCTTCATCCCTCCCCTCCGTTTAAGGCTTTGATCACAGGCCAATAAGGAACATCTTTCAAATTGCAAAAAACAATATAAGAACCTTTGACCATTTTGTCAAGAATTTTTTTGGAATTGACCCCATTCAGAAAAGATTTTATTATCTAAAATGGTACTACTGCATTTTTTTTAAAATCCTGGCAATCTTCTTGCCGTGACCCGAATGTCACGGTTCGGCTTGGTCATTGTCTCTATCGAACCATGCGGCTTCAAAGCACGGATTCAAGGTTCAGTGAATCTGCTCCGGCAACCCTGGTTTCTTTTTCACTGAAGCCGCTCGATGCGCAGTTGAGTCGCTCCTCCGGGCATCACATCAGAGGTGGCGTAATAAGCCCTCACTATAGTCCTTCCATCGAGTCTGAAAGAGGGTACGCTTGCACTCTGATTGTGCCCCATGGTTTGCGTGACGGTTACCTCCACCTCCCTGCCCCCCTTAACCTCCATACCGGTGAGATCAATAAGCTTCTTGCCGTAATAATCATTCCAGTTTAAGGCATCTGCTTTTGTTATGCCAATCGTTTTCATCCTCTCTGCGGCGATGCTCCAGTCGAAATCGAATATTAACGTCACAAACGGTTCATATCCCTCGACGTCAGCAGTAATCTTCAGGTAGCGCCATCCATCACCAGCGAGCTCGGGGGGCGAATCGAGTCTGGCAAATATCCTGCCGTCACGGTAGAGGGGGCCAGTGCTGCGGGTGCAATTCGCAAACAAAAAGAGACAGAAAATACCGACTAAAAGTGTTGCTCTTCGCATTTTTTCTACCTCCTATGATGATGTTATCCGATCGGTCTGGTCAACTATTCTTCTTTTTTTAGAATATAAAACCAAACTATCCTGATGTCAACCCATAAATCTCCTACTTGATAGGGCCGGCGATCTTATCCCACAAGAACTACTGACTCTTAGGTCACAAAATTAAAATGCAGAACAAACACATTTTTTTTCTCCTGGCCATCACAATGGGATATGTTCAAATCCAGACCTTAAGAATAACCAGCTCAGGACTTCATCTGCGGCTGTCTTCGAGATTTCTGTTGACATCATTCCCAAACAATACTATACTACACTATATTGCCAATTTAAGAGAAGTGACCATTGATTATTAAGGTTGTGCAGATCATTTGGCATTATCTGGGAAAGGCAAGCTTTGGGGAAGAATAGATTGGAAGCTTGCATACAAAGGTTTGGGGAGCGTGAAGAACCAGATGAGACCTTTGAAACGGCGATACATCGTTGTGGTTGTGATCGCTATATCTGTAATATTAGGACTTTATTTAGGGTGGCGGGCACTCGGATTAAACCAGAGGGCTAAACAGTTTCTGGCTCACAAGGGCATCTACGCAGACAAGGTGAGATTAGGACTCGGTGTTGTCCATTTAGAGGGACTGACATTCGAACCCCAGAGCCCTATCTCTGCTTTTGATGTGAAAGACGCCACGGTCAGCTATAGTCTCTGGGGACTACTCCGGGGAGGAACCAACTCGGCCTTGCGCCGCCTCTCTCTCTCCAATCCTGCGCTGGTTCTGGAAGTGGATAAGTCCTCTGACCGGGTGAAGGGTCCCAAAACGCTCTTCCTCCAGTTGCCTCCAGGCAGATATGACTTCAACGGAGGCAGTATCTGTCTTTCAGGCA
>DAOVDP010000107.1 GCA_030669445.1 Candidatus Latescibacterota bacterium
GTTTCACCCTTCCCTTTGGTGCGCCGGGCAAGACTTGATGTATTCTATCAACTGGTCCATATCTGCTGTGGCTAAACCAACAGTCGTATCAGCAGCACCATAGTAGAGACGGAGTTCGTTTGCCTCAGGGTCAACTATAGCACCGGAGGGAAAAACAACGCCGGGGACATCACCCACACGCTCGTAGCTTTCTTGGGGGGCAAAGACCCAATCATCGCTGCGACAGACAACCCTCCACGGCTGCTCCAAGTCCAAAAGTACCAAGCCTATCCGATAGAGACTGCCGGAAGCAGTGATCCGGACCCCGTGATAGATAACCAACCAGCCTTCAGGGGTCTCAATGGGTGGAGGCCCTAACCCGACCCTGTGGCTATCCCACCATCCCGGCCGTACCGGGATTAGCATACGATGGTCACCCCAGTGTTTTAAGTCCGGAGAAAAACAAATCCAAATGTGGGCCTCTCCTCGGATGATAGGACGATGAATCAACACAAACCGCCCGTTGATGAGACGGGGAAACAGAGAGGCATCTTTATCTTCAGGGGGAAGAAGTGCTCCAAAGCGAGTGAATGTCTGGAAGTCTTTGGTCAGCACCAGAGAGACAAGAGGACCTCCTGTGGAGAAAGAGACATAGGTTATTGCGTATTTTTCTTGGTCTTCCAGCCAAACAATCCGCGGGTCTTCGAGCCCCCAACGCTCTTCTTTGTATCTGACACTGGGCTTCAATGTAGGCGTTGGGGCAATGCGCCAGTCTGTTTTTCCGTCCTTACTTCTGGCTATGGTAAGATGGGAAAACCCGCGCATATCTTCTACTCGAAGCAATAACAGGGTTTCGCCATTATACTTTGTAGCCCCTGGATTAAACACCGCATTGGCGGAATAGGGCCACTGTGCCGACGTAAGAACAGGGTTTCCCTGATAGCGCCGAAATAGAAGATTCGAGCTTTCTTGATTTGCAAAAGACTTCATTTTTCACCTGCCTTTCCTAAGCTGTTTATCCTCAACGAATCAATATCCCAGGGTTATGCCGCCGTCAATATTGAGGGTAATACCAGTGACAAAAGCGGCATCATCACTTACCAGATAAAGGGCTGCCTTGCCGCACTCTTCAATCGTGCCAATGCGGCCGATCGGGTGCCGGCTAAAGATATATTTGCGCGCAGCCTCCGGGTCTTTCTGCTGAGAAAACCAGTCTTCAACCAGCGGGGTCTGGATCCAGCCCGGACAGATAACGTTCACCCGAATTCCATCCGGGGCAAAATCGATTGCCATGCCTTTGCTCATCGCTATCTGCCCCCCTTTGGTAGCAGAATAAGCCCCTGCGTTTGGTTGGCCGACAAGACCCACCATACTGCTGATGTTGATTATATTCCCTTTGGTTTTGCGCAAATGCGGTATTGCATATTTGCTGCAGAGAAATGTGCTGCGCAGATTTGTATTTATGATAAACTTCCACTCCTGCTCTGAAGTCTGTTCCACATTCTTTGAGATATGATACCCGGCATTGTTCACCAGGATATCGAGCTTACCAAATGTCTTGATGGTAGTATTGATCATATTCTGGATGGATTCGCTGCTTGTCACATCGGTTCTTACAAAGATCGCTCTCCCTTCGGAAGCCCCCAACTCCTCAGCCATTTTTTTGCCGGCGTCCTCTGTACGGCAGACAACAACCACATTCGCCCCCTCCCGGGAAAACACCCGGGCAATGCCCTCACCAACCCCCTTACTTGAGCCAGTCACGATGGCTACCTTATCTTTCAGTCTCATAGTGTATATCCCCCTACGTTTATTCTAAGATTTGCTTGATCTTATTCGCTGCCTTCCTGAGTGCTTCCTTTATGCTGGTTTTGCCTGTATATCCATCTTGCAAAGATGTCCACAAAACATCTTCAATCAGAGGGTATTTAGCAAATTTGGGAGGAATGAGGAGAGATTCATTGACTGTCTGCTCTAACATAACGAGACGTTCTTCCTCCAGTGAACCCGGTTGCGTCTCTTGTCGAATCCTCTGCCGAGTAACCTTCTTCACCGGAATCGCTCCTCTTTTTGCTTCGGCATACTGCATCTGATCAGAAAGAAGAAACCGCATTAGTGCCAAAGCTCCCTCTCTATCCTGACAGCTTTGGGGAATAGCATAGGAGAACCCCCCGGCATAGACCCATCTCTTGCCAGAAGGTCCAATCGGATAGATATTGACGGCAAATCTATCTTTCACTTTGGAAATGGTACGGTCTTTGTAAGCGGCAAAAGAACCCGGCCAATCTGTGGTCATCGCCGCCTTCCCCTCACGGAAGAATTGGGCTACCTCATCGTAGTGCCAGTCAGGAACCTCCTCGGGACAGCTTTTGTCTACAAAATAGAGGTCTCTCAAGAATCCCAAGGCCCACTCTCCTGCTTGGCTGACAAACTGGGGTTTAAGGTTTCTATCCAGAAGAGTGCCGCCTGCCATTGCCAATAGCTCAAAGAAATGTCCGAAGAGACCAGAGTATCTCCCGGGAAAGACAAACCCATAAAGCTGGGGGGGACGGGTGAAAAATTTAGCCATATCCTTCAATTGTTGCCATGTCTTCGGCGGCTCTAAATCATATCCGAACTTCTCCTTAAAATCCCTTTGTTCCTTTGGATCTCCGAACAGGTCTGTCCGGTAGTAAACCAATTTCACATCAATATTTCTGGGTAGTTGCATCAGTTTCCCATCAATCCTCATCAACTCTATCGTCGAAGGGATATATTCCGTTAATTCCTCGTCACTAACATCCTGATCGAGTGGACTCAGCCACTGTTTCTGAGACGGAGCATATTTGGAATGAGTGGTGACGAGATCGTAGTCACCCTTCCCCTGGCTATATAGATCAGCTATATGTTCATTGAGTGTTGGATGAACAAATTTTGCTCCCATTTCAACCTGATAGCCTGTTTTCGATTCAAACTCAGGGATATTAGAATAGGGATAGTCGTACATCGGTCCCCCGACAAATGCCACCTTCAGCTTTTTGTCTCTTTCCATAACAACGGTCCCTCAATATGCTAAGTACACGTTTTCACAAATATTATGGCATAACCTGATCATAGGAGATTCTTCGGCTGCACCTCAGAATGACGGCGTTTGCCACTCTGAATCCTTCGCCTACTGTCATTCTGAAGAGCCTGTCCTGAGCGAAGCCGAAGGAAGCGATAGCGACTGAAGAATCTCGCTCAGGACAGGCTCCGTGAAGAGTCTCTATCAAACCAATAAAATACGTCACCGAATTTACGGATCAGAGCACTAAGCTTCGCGTTCTTGTCCCGGAAGCTGTCTGAATTCACACACTTCCCCATCAGGCCCCCGAAAATACACCACCCAGGTGCCGGGACGAATCTCGGTGGGCTCGCCAAGTAACTCTACGCCTTGTTTGTTCAACTGTCGTAGATGTTTATGTATGTCTGTAACCTTAAATCCTATATGGATGAACCCGTTATCGCATTGACGTCGCTCTGGCGGGATTTTCTTGCCCAGAGGGTTATGGTAGTGAAATAACTCAAGGATACCATTGCCAAGTTCGAGATGGACAACCCTACATCTTGCCCCTGGCATACCGGTTATTTTTTCTATCCTATCATCGGAGAAATCAACCTCAAGCACGACCTTCATTCCCAGAAAATCTCGGTAAAATGTCAGCGAACGTTCCATATCGCTGACGCTCAATGCCACATGCTCCAAACTATGTATCATCTTAGTTCCTCATAATTCTCTTCTGGCAACATTACGGATAATATCTTTTGTTTTCTCTAACGATGGCAACGCTGTCGACTCCAGAACTCTTGACACTGGATTTGGAATATCCGCTCCGGTAAGCCTTACTGGCGGAGAGTCAAGGTAGTCAAAGAAACGGCTCTCGCATTCGTGGGCGATAGTTGCCCCGATGGAATTGCTTCTCGGCGCCTGCTCAATTATGACGAGCGTGTTGGTCTTGCCCAAAGAGTCCCCGATAGTCTCATAATCAATACTGGCGAAATCGAGGCTGCGCAGGTCGATTACCTCAATCCCAATCCCCTCTTCTGCAATTTCCTGGGCAGCTCGAGTCGCCAAGGGCACGGTTGATGAGTATGCAAGTACAGTAACATCGTTACCTTCGGTTAGCTTCTTTGCTTTGCCCATTTGGATGTAGTAGTCGTAATTATTCGCAGGAACCAGTCCAGTCCTATTGTACAGCTCGTGATGCTCAACTATTAACACCGGGTCCTTGCTTTGCATCGCAGAGTTGAACAACCCAATATAATCGAAAGGGGTAGTGGGAGCGATTATCCTCCATCCCGAAAATAACGCAAATAGTGCTACTGGATCCATTGAATGCTGTCCGCCATATCCACATCCGATGGCTATTCGAGTCCTCATCACCAAAGGTATATCAATTTTACCACCATATATGTAACGAAGCTTCCCGATGTGATTAAATATCTGATCAGCAGCAGGCAAGACAAAATCGGGGAACATAATCTCTACCACAGGTTTTAATCCGCAGATTGCGGCTCCAAATGCTAAACCACTAAAACCGGCTTCAGAAATTGGAGTATTGATAATTCGATCTGGGTATTTTTGAGGCAATCCCTTAGTCGCCTGATATGCACCGCCACCAAAATGACCTACTTCCTCTCCGATGACAAACACATTGGGGTCCTTCTCCAGCCAGTGTCTTGTTATTTCACTAATTGCTTCTACATATTTGATTTCTTTGTCTAATCTTACATCTTCCACCTCGGTAAACCTTACTTCACTAAATTCTCTTCCTTCACTGTGTAACCCGTCGGTTAGAGATTCGGGGTTGGGCAAAAGTGTTGTCTTGATCCTTTGTGTTCCTGAGCTTTTCTCGGTGCAGTAGTTGACTGCTTTTTGGATGGCCGCCGCAGCGTTTTTCTTAAGAGATGAATCTTCCTTTTCACTCAGAAATCCAAACTCTTTCATCTCTCGGGGGAAATTTTCTACAGGATCTCTTTTTCTCC
>DAOVDP010000126.1 GCA_030669445.1 Candidatus Latescibacterota bacterium
TGGGTCTTGTGCTCACCTGGGTCAGCATCATCTGGATTGTGCGGCACGGGGTACAAAGGGTAGGGAAAGTGGTGATGGTCACTGTGCCTGTGCCGGTCATTTTGATTGCAATCTTCGTGGTACGGGGACTAACACTGCCCGGAGCTATGGAGGGCATTAAATTTTACCTTACGCCGGATTTCTCAAAGCTGCTCGAACCCAGGGTATGGATGGCAGCTTACGGCCAGATATTCTTCTCTTTGAGTCTGGGCTTTGGAATCCTGATTGCCTACGCCAGCTATCTGCCCAGGCGGTCGGATGTGAACAACAACGCCCTGATCACTTCCTTTGCTAACTGTGGGACCAGCTATTTTGCCGGATTTGCCGTCTTCAGCATCCTCGGTTGCTTCGCCCAGATCACCGGGATGGGGGTACAGAAGGTGGTAGTGGGCGGACCGGGATTGGTTTTCGTCACGTACCCGGAGGCGATATCACTCCTACCCGGAGTCCCCTCCCTGTTCGGGGTGTTGTTTTTTCTCACCCTGTTGACTTTGGGTATTGACTCGGCTTTCTCCTTAGTGGAGGCAGCAGTGGCAGCTATACGAGACAAATGGAATCTGACCCAAAGCAAGGCCACCTGGATTGTCTCTTTGCCTGCTTTTGCCTTGGGGTTGATATTCACCACTGGAGCTGGGCTTCACTGGCTGGATATTGTAGATCACTTCGTCAACAATTTCGGCCTGGTGGCTATAGGGTTTATGGAGGCGGTGGTTATCGCTTATCTGTTCGGAACCGAGCGGTTCCGGAACTATGTGAATCGGCACTCGGAGGTCAAGATTGGCCGGTGGTGGGACCTCTGCGTGAAGTTCCTGATTCCCCTGTTCTTAGGGGTGATTATATTCTGGTCTCTGATCGAGGAGCTCAGAAAGCCATACGGCGACTATCCCCAATGGGCGTTGACTGTGGGGGGGTGGCTGGTAGTTGTCCTGGCGGTCAATCTTGGCGTTCTGCTAATGGATAAAAAAGCCTTCCTCAAGTTCTCACTGCCTGTATCGCTGGCAGTGGGCTTGGTTGCCCTGCTGGTTAACCTCACCCCTCCGATGTGGGTGATGTTCATCATAAGTGCGGCCGTGCTTTATGGAGGATTGGCACTGAGTCTTCATGTCGCCCACAGAAAACATGAGGTGTGGCTGGACGTAGAGGATGAAACCGAGTAGAACCTTAACTGCGCCCTTGCGGTGCTTTAGAGGCAGTAAAAGAAAGCTATACAGGAAGAGAACGAGGATAAGGTCGGATGAAAGCGGAAGGACACAAAGCAAAGGCTAACGAGATAAAGAAGAGCTTGCAGAAGTTGCTTCCTGATCCCGAAGGTGAACATGTGGTGGCAATCGTAGAGTTAACTTATGGGATTGTCCAGCATCTGATTGCTTACGGCATGGAAACGAAACACAACGAGCATTCAGACACCCATGTGGGGTTACCGCGACTTCTTCGGAGGTTCAATGAGGACAAAGTTGCTGGCCTTTTTGAGCGTCTCGACTCCCTTAGACAAGGAAGATGGTATGGAAGTAGAACAAATGGCAAGGTAGTGAAAGGGTGTTTGGAGATCATAAAAGAGATTCAGGGGTGGTGTGCACTATGATACCCGAAATTCTGATGATGCCTTTAATGGAATTTATCCGAAGGGCGCATGAGATTCCAAATCTAAAAGGGGCAGTCCTTTTCGGGTCGGTCGTAAAAGGTGAGCTGACAAAGAAAAGTGATATCGATGTCCTTTTGCTTTTTGACACCGATCACAATCCGGAAATAGGAGAAGAGATGGACGGTGCCTTGAAGCTTTCCTCTCACATTGCTAAGAAATACGATTTACCCTACTCCTTTTCCTTTGTGGCAAAGAACATAAATGACCCTGGGGATGTTGAACCTGACTTTCTTTGGAACGTTGCCCAGGAGGGGGTACTTATCTGGGGCACACCAGACTTGAAGATCCTAAGAGAGCCTCACCCCTCTTTGGAAGCAATGGTGTTGATCAGCTATTCCACTAAAGGATTGAAGTCAAATCAGAAGAGTGCTATCCAAAGGGGGCTATTTGGCTACAAATACAGAGTTTCTGAGGGAGAGAAGTTATATGAAGGGAATAAAGAAGGATTGATCAAAAAAGAAGAATCTCGACTGGCCCCGGGGGTTCTTCTCCTTCCGGCAAAAGAGGCCGGGGGCGCAATCGGTATTCTGAAGAAAAATGGAGCAAAATACGAGATATTAAGGTTATGGAGATAAATTTGCATCCCTGAGGGCAAAATAGTCTTTTGGGTTGATTTTTTGCATCCTTGGGGGCAAATTTAACTCCGGTCAGACAAATCTATTATGGAGTGCGAAATGTAACGACTTGACCTAAAAATTTGTCAGAGATCTCAAAAGAAGAAAGGAGTTGCCAAAAGGCGCAAATTAGGTTGTCTTCAACAAAATTGGAATAATTGAAGGAGTTTGTACTTACAGAGTAAAGGGAGGTTATTACTATGGAGAGGATTAAGGTAGGCGAAGACTATACGATTGAGTTGCCGGCTGAGCTTAGGCGATTAATAAAGCCCGAAGATGAATTTCTTATTTCGGTCGCTGGTGATACCATCAAACTAAGGAAGATAAATAAACCCGATATCTTGGATTTGGCAGCAAAAATGAAGGACGATACTGAGCCTACTATAGTGGAGATAAATGAGATAGTCCATCGGGTAAGAAAGATACGCCGATGAGGATAGTCTGTGATACGAGCGTTGCTACTTCAGGTGTGTTGTGGAGTGGAATCCCCGCCAAGATATTGAATTTAGCGGAGGAAAGGTTGATAGAATTCTGTGGGACCATGAAGACCATTGCAGAATTTAAAAGGGTCCTTGGATATGAGGAATTCCGAAAAAGAATTCATCAGCTCAATCTGGATGTGTCTTCAATCGTAGATTTTTACAGCGATTTGATAACTTTCTTTGAGAGTGAAAAACTGGCGGACATTGTCGTTAAGGAAAATCCTGACGATGATATTTTTATCAGCGCTGCTTTAGCCTCAGCCTCTAAGCTGATCGTATCTGGTGATAACCATTTGCTCTCTTTGGGACGATTCCAGGATATTTGGGTTCTCTCTCCCAGGGAGTTATACAAAAGGCTCAAGTAGCGCATAATACTCACTTAAGTAAGGGAAAGGCTTTAAACCAAATAAATGTGGTTTTTTAAAGACAGGGCCTTTATCCTGCTCGTGTCTTTGCCGGTCTCTTGGTAATCTCTGTATCCTCAAGTAAAACAAAGCCAAATACAAAGTCTTAAGGCTATGGAGATAATTTTGCATTCCTGATGGCAAACTGCACTGTGCCGATAAAAATGGAGGTTTAGCTTGCACAAAATAGCCGTAATCCCAGGAGACGGCACCGGCCCTGAGGTTGTTGCCGAAGGACTGAAGGCCCTTGAGTCCGTAGGTCAGAAAGTGGGATTTAAATACGAGACAACCACCTTCCACTTCGGGGGCGAGAGATATCTAAGGACGGGTGAGATACTGCCAGATTCAGCGATCGAGGAGCTGAGGCAGTTTGATGCCATCTATCTGGGCGCAATTGGCCATCCAGATGTCAAGCCTGGGATATTGGAGAAAGGCATTCTGTTGAAACTCCGGTTTGCGCTGGATCAATACATCAATCTGCGTCCGGTTAAACTCTACCCCGGGGTGTGGACCCCTCTGCGGGACAAAGGGCCTGAGGATATAGATTTTGTAGTGGTAAGAGAGAATACCGAAGGGCTTTATGCCGGTGCCGGGGGAGTGCTTAAGAAGGGCACCCCCGATGAAGTGGCTGTTCAAGAGTCAATCAACACCCGCAAGGGAGTGGAAAGATGTCTCCGCTATGCCTTCGGGTTCTGCCGCCAGAGGGACAAAGAGAAGACCCTCACCCTGTGCGGTAAAACCAATGTCCTCACCTATGCCTTTGATCTGTGGGAGAGAACCTTTCACGAGATAGGGGAAAGGGATTACCCCGACATAAAGCGGGAATACGCCCATGTGGACGCCACCTGTATGTGGATGGTGAAGAACCCGGAATGGTTTGATGTCATCGTCACCGACAATATGTTCGGCGACATCATTACCGACTTAGGGGCCATAATCCAGGGGGGGATGGGGATTGCTGCCGGAGGCAACATAAATCCCCAGGGAGTCTCGATGTTTGAACCTATCGGCGGATCTGCCCCCAAGTATACCGGTAAGGGAGTGATAAACCCGATGGCCGCCATCTCTGCCTGTCAGATGATGTTAGAGGTGCTGGGCGAGAAAAAAGCAGCCCAGATTTTAGAGAAGGCGATCGTGGAGGTGGTGAGCACGAAACTCAAGAGTATGTCCGCCGGT
>DAOVDP010000182.1 GCA_030669445.1 Candidatus Latescibacterota bacterium
AGGAGAAATTCGTCCTTGCCGGCATCCCCTTTAGCATCATCCATCGCTTAGAATACCTGAGAGGCCACCAAGAGGCCTGGACGGACTCCTACCTTCATCCGGAAGAGCTGGAGAGGTTACTCGATAAGCTTGCAGATATCGCCATAGACAGCATTGAGAATCTCGCCAGCCTGGGCGTAGATGGGATCATCTCCTGCGATGATTGGGGACTCCAGGACAGGCCGATGCTGGCACCGAAGATATTCCGAAAATTCTTCAAGCCCAGATACAAACGAGTCTACAGCTTCGCCCACCAACAAGGAATGCTAACATTTCTTCACAGTTGCGGATACATCATTGATCTGTTGGAGGATTTTGTCGAGGCCGAACTCGATTTGATCCAGATGGACCAGCAGGAGAATATGGGAGTTGAAAGATTGTCTGACCTCTTCGGGGGAAGACTGTGCTTCTGGTGTCCGGTGGACATCCAAAACACTATGGTCAAAGGAACCGTGCAGGATGTCCGAAACTACGCAAAATACCTTGTGGAATCCTTCGGCAATTTTAACGGGGGCTTTATCGCCAAATGGTATGGATCGCCTGAGGCGGTGGGACATACCCAGGAAAAGATAGAGGCCATGTCCGAGGCATTTATCGAATGTGGAGGGCTAATCTACCAGAAAGGCCAGTGAACACCGATTAAGGTTCAAGAAAGAGGATCAAATGGGCGAATTCTTGAATAGCATGGAATGGTATTACATCAATCTGGAGCAAGACATAACCCCCTGTCTCCACTTCCAGAGTCGCACAAAGAAGGATTTCGAGAAGTGGCATCAGGAGCTTAAGGCCAAGCTGCTGGAGCTCTTAGGCGGATTTCCTGAAAAGGCCCCTCTGGAGCCTGATAAACTGGGTGAAGAGGATTGTGGGGATTTTGTGAGGGAGAAATACACCATCGCCACTGAAAAGCATATGCGAATGCCGCTTTACCTTTTGAGGCCCAAAGAAGCCTCCCAGGACAAACAGCTTCCTGGCATTCTCTGCTGTCACGGTCACGGCCCTTTTGGCAAGGACTCGGTTGCCGGAGTGACTTCTGATCAGCCAGAGAGAGAAGAAAATATAAGAGGGCACAATTACAACTATGGGGAGCGGCATCAACGACACCTGCTTTCAGTTCGAGTTCACCAGAGAGGCACATAAACACCTAAGGAATATCTACCAAGCCGCCGGAGCCTCCCCTAACCTGGAGTTCGACATCTTTATGGGGAAACACTCCTTTGCCGGGAACAAGGCCTTTCCCTTTTTCGATAAGCATCTGAATGGTCAGATGTGGAACTCCACCATATCCTCGTCTTCCAGGATGTAATTTCTCTCGACCCTCTGGCCGTCGAATCTATTGGACCCCCACAATCTGGCGTATTTCAGGTCTCTCACCAGGTCTTTATGAATAGCCCGAGCTGCATCCATAACGGTATCCCCTTTTTTGAGGATTACCGGTTCGTCGCGATCCATCGGCCTTCCAGGTGCTTTGGTGTAGACTCGAACGATATCTAAGAGTCTATGAATCTTAGACTTCATCTCCTCTAAGCCTTGGGGGTGCTTCGCTGAGATAGAAATCAACGGAAATCTCTGAGCACACACATTTTTCAGGGCACCAAATCGTTGCTGGGCCTGGGGTGAATCGATTTTATTGGCTACTACTATCGTCTTTTTACAAACAACGGGAGGAGGCTCTTCACTCTCTTCTGCTTCGGTTATCTCTCCCTGTAATCTGATCTTGGCCTGGGCCAACCTCTCGATGACTGTGTCGATTCCCTTCCCAGGATTCTCCTCATTCAAGTCCACTATCAGTAAGACCAAATCGGTGTTTCGAATGATATCAACCAGCCAGGGTTCCATAAAATCCGGGGCGATAGAGGGGGTATCCACTAATTGGTAGCTAATGTTCTCAAACGGCATCATTCCCACTAAGGGTGTACGGGTGGCAAACGGATAAGGCGTCACTTCAGGCGTAGCATTGGTGAGACTGGCAAGGATTTGAGATTTCCCGGCGTTGGGCGGTCCCAGGAGCACAAGTTGAGCGGCTCCTTCTTTCCTGACGTGGTAGCTAAAACCTCTTTTGACAGGTTTCTTCTGGGCCTCCCGGTTCAACCTTGCGATCCTGCCCCGCAGCTCGGCCTGCAGCTTGTCAGTGCCCTTGTGCTTGGGCATAACTGCCAACAGCTCCCGCACTATGGTGATCTTTTCCTGGGGAGTTTTGGCCAACCTGTATCTTCGCTCAATAGCGTAATACTCTGGAGGAAGATTGGCAGGCATAGTTTACCTCTGCAACATCTCTAAGTAGTTTTTGAAACCTTTAGTGGTGTCCGTTCATAGTTCTCAGCGATCCATAGGAGACCAGACATCCGTAGCGAGGGGAATTTGTTCCCGCGCATAACTCATGCTACAAAACCCATTGCGCTGCTTACCCGGGCATTTTTCTGAACCGCAGAGTTGCTATAAAGGTAATCCCACCTTTTTCAAAAGTCAAGTCAATTTCTGCTCTCTTAACATTATCCTACGGGTATTAAGGAATACTGAAGTCTATTTTTATCTCGATATTTTTTGTCTTGACATTCTATTTGGTGAGTATTAAGCTTAAAATATTGGTTTCCTCTGTTTCTTCTGGTTAGATTCTATCGGAAAAGTGAGGAGG
>DAOVDP010000063.1 GCA_030669445.1 Candidatus Latescibacterota bacterium
GCCGCCTCTCTCTCTCCAATCCTGCGCTGGTTCTGGAAGTGGATAAGTCCTCTGACCGGGTGAAGGGTCCCAAAACGCTCTTCCTCCAGTTGCCTCCAGGCAGATATGACTTCAACGGAGGCAGTATCTGTCTTTCAGGCACCCCCGACAAGCTCAGATTGGCTCATCACATCAACGGTTGGATTTTCTCCGCCTCTGAGGAAAATACAACTCTACACTTAGAGGGAGAGCTGCTTAGCGACAAGACTAACGCAGAAATGGACGGCTCGTTCAATCCTCAGAATGGGACATACGAGTTTAAATTGACAGCCGAAGGGCTTGACCTTTCCTCTGAACCATTAAGAGCCTTCTGTCCCCAACTTTCTGTTAAATCAGGGCAGGCGGACCTTTCGCTGTGTCTACGGGATAGAAACCGGGTATCCGGAAAGGTGGAGGTTAAGGATGCGGCCCTTAAAATCACCTCTGCCCCTTTCTGGGAGGTAAAGGAATTCAATCTAAGTGCCAAGGTAAAACCCGATACAGCCATCATAGAAAGGGGAGAAGGCAGATGGAATGGGTGCAAGTTCCAGATCGATGGCCAGATTGTCTCTTTTTCTTCCCCCAGTGTCTCTCTGAAACTGGGGGTTTCCCATTTAAGGGTCAAAGATATGGCTCCCCTATTGGGCCTGGAGGAGAAGGCCCTGCCCACTGGAGGTGGCTCCCTTTCAGTCAGAATCGAAGGTCCTCCCAAACATCTCCAACTGACGGGAGTGTTCGACCAGGGAGCTGTCCTCTACAATGGGGAGCGCATCAGGGACTTGAAGTTCCGGTTTACTAAGGCAGAATCTGCCTTAATGCTACGGGATATCTCAGGCAGAGTGGGGGGTGGTAGACTACGAGGTAGGCTGAGGGTGGGAATTCAAGCAGTTGCTCCGCCTATTGAGGGCGAATTTCACCTCACCGGGGTGGACTTCGCCAGAATAGCACGACTGTTGAACGTAGAAGCTATTGCCGGTCACGGTGACCTAAGAATACGCCTCCAGGGCAATCTGAAGTCCCCCCAGTGGCACCTGTGGTTTGACTCCCGGCAGTTCTCTCTGGGAGGGCACAACCTATCCGGCCAGAAAGGCGAGCTACAGCTTGGCCCCCAGGGAGTTCGGATTCACTCTCGCTGGAGCCAGGGAGAGTTTTTCGCCTCCTCTCCTCAATCCTTTCAGCAATCTATCTGGAAGATTAACCAGGATCTTCTTGCCCTGGGCAGTTCTGAGGAACCTCTGCAGGGAAAGATAAATCTGACGGGCAGGCTTTCCCTAATAGAACCCAGAGGGAAGCTGAGCTTGGCTGGCAGTGAAGTTGACCTGACTGGCAGATTGAGCCAGGAACCAGAGGGCGACCCCGAGTTTCGGGTTGTCCTCAACAACGACAATTTCCCGGTAGGCAATATCTTCGCTGCTTTGACCCTTAGCGCCTCAGCAAACGGTGACCAGGCCGAGCTCCGGCTGACGGCCATCGATAAAGACTCTGGCCAGCCACTCTTAGAAGAGAACTTGATACTTCGAGGAGGCTTCCCCTTTCGCCTTTTACGCTACTACAAAACAGTTGCAGATAAAGCAACAGCCGATATCAACGGCACCATCCAGTTGAGCGGAACTCTACAGAACCCGGCCGTGGCCGTTCAATTGACCGCACACCGGGGACGCATAAGCAACCTCGATTCTCTGAAAACCGAAATATCTCTGCAGTGGGATAGACAACAGGGTCTGAAGGTAGAAAAATTCGACCTGTTTCATCTCTCCGAACAGATGCTCAGCCTGAGAGGAAAGTGGGGGAAAAAATGCAAAATAATCAGCGCAGAGGCTGAGATGATAGATGCCGCCAGTTTTTCCTCCCTTTTTTTCCCCCGAGGGGAAAAGTTGAAAGGCAAGCTGAGTTACGAGCTTACATTTCTCGAACATGAAACCTCCCCTCAGTTCGACGCCCGTTTCCTCCTCTCCCAGGCTCAACTGATGAACATCCCCTTCGATGAGATTGGAGGCACCCTCAGGGGCAATCCCGCAGAGATACAGAAAGTTGATCTCCAGCTTGTGAAGAAAAAAGAGTATCAGGGGACTCTCCAAGGGGTAGTCCCTCTCAGATCTGAGAGGGAGATGGATGTGAAGCTCAAATTGAAGGGCGATGTGCTCTCTGTGTTGCCCTATTTGACCAATCAAGTCAGTGAGGGTTCAGGGAGCGGACAGTTGGAACTCCAGTTGGGAGGCAGGTGGAAGACCCCAGTCATAAAAGCAGTTGAAGCCCGCTTTAACCAGGGGAGGCTTGCCCTTCACTCTCTGCCAGAAGAGGTCAACAGATTGAAGGGAGAGATTCGCCTCACCAAGGGCTCCAATTTTTTAGAGATAAAGGGTCTTTCCGGAGAGATGGATGGGGGGGGGAGGTTTTTCATTGAGAATCAGCGGCAGAGGAAGCTCGACGGAGAAGAACTGCCACCTTTCATCATAGAGACACTGGGGGTGGATTTAGGAATAATAGCTCTCCACACCGGGGAAACGGGGATAAAGCTGAATATCCCTGGCCTAATAAGGCTAAAAGAGCAAGGGCGTTTCTGCTGCTCGCATTCGGAAGGTGAAGATATCCTCTACATTACTGGCCCAGCCCAGTCTCCGCAGGTGAAAGGACTCTGCTATGTGAGCGATGTCGAGTTTACATTTCCACGCTTGAAGTCCAAAAAATCATCCTCAAAGGAGCCTCTTGGGGAATTCTTAAAATCCATTAACTGGAACCTCAAAGTAGTGGTAGGAAGAAATGTCCGATATTTTCGTCGACAGGAATACAGTATTACCGACATAGCAGAGGCGGAATTACAGATTGACGAAGGCACCTGGTTGGAGTTCAAGGGGTCAGTAACCCAGGGAAGCTTTCACATCCAGGGCAGTCTACAGGCACACCAGGGTAATCTCAGCTATTTGAATACCGAGTTTCAGGTACAAGAGATGGGACTTGAACTCAACACTCAAAATGACCCTATGCCGCTAATCTGGGGTAGTGCCAAGACCACGGTCTACTCTGATAGCACCGGAGCTGCCACTGATATCTTTCTGCATCTTTACGCCATTGACAAGCAGACCAGACAACGAAAGGAAAAAGGGCGCTGGGGAGAGCTGAGAATGGAATTAACCTCCAGTGATTCCGACGACAACACCACGGAGAAGATCTTGGTCAAACTCGGCTATTCCCTGGATAACTACAACCAGGGGGCAGCGATGCTGTTAACTACAGGTATGGAAAGAATCCTGCTGGGCACACTCATTCGTCCCTTAGAAAGAGAGGTGCAAAAAACCCTCCGTTTGGATGTGTTCTATCTGCAACCATCCCTTATGAGCAATCTGCTCACCAGCAGCGAATTACCCTTAGGAGAGGGAGGCCGGTTATCTTACCTTGCTTTCCTGAGAGGTACCGAATGGACCCTCGGAGAATATTTCCTGGGCAACTGGCTCCTCTTTTACACTGGGGAGTTGAAAACCGATAAAAAAGACGCATACCAGAGAGAAACACTGGGGATAAAACACCGCTTTGGGATACAATACCGGACCAGAGCCACAAACATCAGTTTCGAGTACAACTACGATGATATCCTCAGGCGCAAAGACAGACAATTCAGCATAAGACGCTACTTCTCTTTCTGAAGAGCTTGGTGTCTTCGTGGCTAAATGCTTCACAACTTTGCCACAAAGTCACCAAGACACCAAGAAACCCAAATCTAAACATCTATTATTCTATCTTTGTGTCTTGGTGTCTTCGTGGCTAAATGCTTTTTAATATACCCTTATGAGCATAACCGATTCTCCGGTCCATTTTTTTCTTTACCTTCGTTCCCATTTTTACTATATTTAAAAATTCTCTTCTTCACTGAACAGTTTAACAGGGTTTTGTATCGAAATAAACACTGAAAATTCCAGGAGGTGACACTCAATGAACTCGTTTAAGACTATGTTACTTACTCTGATCTTGACCGGAACCTCTCTGCTGGCGGGCACCTCTCCGGCTCAAGCAATCAAAGTAGCTGAGATTGAGGTCTCTGGTGCCGTTCACACAGATAAATCTCTCATCTTGACTGCCTGTGGACTTTCAGTAGGCGAGGAACTCTCCACCGAAAAGGTGCAAGAGGCTATCAGACATCTCTATTCACTGGGTATTTTCTCCGATATTCGGATACTGGTTGTTCAAACTGGCGAGGATAAGGCTAAGCTCACCATAGCGACAAAAGAACTGCCAGTGTTAGAAAAAATGACATTTGTAGGAACTGAACGTTTCAAAGCCACGGAGTTAAAAAAATTGGTGGGACTCACGAAAGCACAGGTGGTAAGTCCCAAGGCCATTAAGGATGCTCAGGAAAAACTGCTCTCATTTTACAAAAAAGAAGGTTATCTCTTGGCCCAGGTTACTCCAGAGACCTTTCAACTGGATAAAGAGGGGCGGATTATTCTCAACTTCCGCATCCTGGAGGGCAAAAAGCTGGCAGTTAAAAAGATTAGAATCCACGGAAACGAAGCCGTGAGCCAAAGGCAAATCAGAAAACAGATGGAAACCAAGGAAGCTCACTGGTGGCGAAAAGGGGCCTTTAAGGAGGAAGTCCTGCAAGAGGACCTGAACAGAATTGTCGATTTCTATCGCAAACAGGGGTTCAGGGACGCAAAAGTAATCAAAGACAGCCTCTGTTACGATGTCTCAAGCAAGAATCTGTTCGTAGATATAACTGTGAGGGAAGGCCCACGATACAAATTCGGCCAGATCAGTTGGGAGGGCAACCAGGCTCTCTCTGACAAAGAGATCTCTCAGTGGACCACGATTAAGCCGGGCGATATTTACAACCAGGAGGAACTGGACAACCTGTTAGCTGCTGTCAGGGCTGCCTATTACGAGAAGGGCTACCTCTCCACGACACTTATCCCCAGCGAGCCGGTGGTTGACAACCAAGTGAATATCCACCTCCGAATCGAAGAAGGGAGCGTCTCAAAGATAAGAGAAATTACCCTGGTAGGAAATACCAAAACCAAAGAGAAGGTGATCCGCAGAGAGCTCTCCATTAAGCCGGGGCAGGTTTTTAGGCGCAGTGCCTTGGAAAGAAGCATCAGAGATGTTTACCAGCTTAACTTCTTTGCCAACATAGAGCCCGATGTCAAACCGCTTCCTAACGGGAATGTGGACCTGATAATAAATATTGAGGAAAAGTCGACTGGCCAAGCTATGGCGGGTTTGAGTTATGGTGAACGAGACAAGCTGATGGGTTCGGTGGGATTTAACATCCCTAATCTCTTCGGTAGTGGACAAAGCCTGGGCCTCAATTGCGACTTTGGTGCCAGAAGAGAGACCTTCAGGGTTACGTTCACTGAGCCCTGGCTCTTCGGTACCCCTACCGCTGCCACTCTCAGCATTTACAGCACAAAGGATAAATGGGAAAGTCACTTCGACGAGAAAAGAGCGGGCGGATACGGAAGGATTGGCAGAAGACTGACCTGGCCGGATGACTACTCTCGAATATACTTCAGATATCGCTTAGAATCAGTGGAATATCTTGACTTCTCTAAAGATTTCTCTAATCCCCTGGGGTTGAAAGAGAACGAGCCTGAAGTGAACAGCAGCATTGGGCTCACCTATCTGAGGGACAGCCGGGATATGCCCCAGTTTCCCTCTCGGGGGTCACTGTGCGTCTACACGCTCGACCTCGCCGGCGGTCCTCTTCGGGGGGATGAGAATTACCATAAACAGGTGCTTGAGTCTGATTCCTATTTCCCCACCCTATTGAATGTAACCTTTATGTTAAGGTTCAAACTGGGGCTGGTAGATGCTTTCGGCTCTGACCACCAGGTTCCCCCCAGTGAGAGATTTAAGCCGGGCGGGACAAGTTTTGATGGGATGATTCGAGGCTACTCCGACTGGTCTGTGGGGCCCCGTCAACAGGGTGTCCGGATAGGCGGAAGGGCAATGTTTGCCTCTACAGCTGAGCTGCAAATCCCCATTGCCCGCCAACAGCTCTATGCCCTTCTGTTTGCCGATGCGGGGAATGCCTGGAGATGGGCATCTGGGGTCAAGCCTTTCGACCTGAAACGTTCAGTGGGGGTGGGCGTCCGGGTAGTAGTGCCTATGATGGGCACAGTAGGGTTCGACTTCGCCCACGGCCTTGATAATCCAACTGATAAGTGGCGCACCCATTTCCAGTTCGGAACCACCTTTTAACCTAAGTCTCCAGAAAAACCGCGGATTACACTAATTGAATAATTCGTGTTCATTCGTGGTTATGTGAATAATAGGGAAAGGATTTGGCTGTAATCATAAGTTTAACAGATTACAAAGGCTGGAAGGCCACTCTCGAGGAGATGAAAGACCCTGAATCACTAAAGGCGCTAAGGAGAGCCGAGGAGGACGAAAAGGCTGGTAGAGTGTTTTCATGCGAAGAGGTTTTTGGTGTATAGAGTTGATTTTACAGACGAGGCTCGCAAAAAATATTAGAGTTAGGCGCAATGCCAAGTTAAGGAGAAAGGAAAGAGGTGAATCACGATGTCTACCAGGGTGACTCTCGAACAGGTGGAGCGATTAGCAATACAACTGCCTCCACCCGAAAAACTCAAACTGGTGGCGCGCATTAGTGAGCAGTTGAGTGGTTTCACGCCTATGATACCGCCATTAGATAAGGAACGCGCACAGCGAAAGCGTGAGGTGATGGCAGATGCATTGCTGGCGGAATTGGACGCGATTGCAGACAGCATCGAAGGCGAGTTTGATTCGGCTGCGGACATACGGCAAATCCGAGAGGAACGGGCAAATCGTCTATGAGTGAACTTTGC
>DAOVDP010000050.1 GCA_030669445.1 Candidatus Latescibacterota bacterium
TCTGGCAGATCGACATGCGTCCTTATTTCAAACGCTCTGGCTTTGAAAGCATTGCTCATCCTCAGATAACAGCCTCCAAGGACGGAAACAGAATTGTTCTGTTTGGTTATTATGCCCTGGGGAAAAGTGCTGTTATCTCTCTGGATAGCCAGGGCAATGTCCTGTGGACACGTGTTGGTCCGCCGCGAGTTTCACTGGCTCAGGTATCTGAGTCGGGTAGGACCGTATTTGTGAATGAGTATAGGTCTTGTAGGCTCATCGATAATAGCAATGGAACTGATTTGTGGGTTAAGCAGATCAGGCTCGCAGGGACTTTGCTCAATCTTCATGTTAGGGATGACATAATCCTCTTTTCGAGCAGGTTTGGAGGAACCATCTTTAAACTGAGAGACCAGCATTCAGTAAAGAGGATATTTCAGTTTAATGAAATGGTACTCCCTGTTCCAATAGAGGATCCAAATATTAACTTCGCTGGTGTGGCAGCAGAGTTTTCGAAAAATGCTGTTAGATTCTCATCCATAGCTTCCAGAGAGGAGGGAAGATAAGGTGAAGAAAATTATATTGATTAGTATGTTAGCACTGCTGGTTCTTGGTTTAACTGGAGCAGTTTTAGCCGAGACCGGCCGCTGGCCCATCCATAATTCCTCTTCACCGAACGCAGATGTGCTCACTTCTGCAAAGAGCTATCCCATGACATACAACATTGAAGGCAAGGGAGGTAATGCTCTTTTCTTTGCCTTCGAACTCATTGTCCTACAATAACTCTAAACTGTTCCGACGCTCTTCTGGAGAAAGGAGAAAACGATGGAAGCAATAAAGATGTTGTCTTTGCTCCTAGCGACCATTATTGTTGTGAGTTTTCAAAGTGCGGTAGGGGCCGTGATGGAAGAATCATTATCCTATTTTGACCCGGATTCCACGGGAATTATATTTTTGGGAACCCTTATACAGATTGGTACTTATTTTGTCCCAGATACCACCAGAGGGTCAGTTCAACTTAAGGAAGTGGGCGTTAACTTCTGGGGGCCTGGCGATTGCGAGTTATCTGTCGTGAAGAGAAATCTAATGATTAATCCTGATTCAGTACTGGTGTCGACTTCCATAGAAGTACCATATGCAAATTTTGACTGGCCTGTCTGGCAAACAATCGATCTATCTGGATATACGCAACTTGATTCCTTAAAGACTTTCAGTATAATTTTATCAGGAAATCTCAGTGTCCCCAATAGTGCAACTAACTCAAGTCATAGCTATGTTCGAATTGAACCTGATTCCCCCGTCGGCCCACCACCCTCCGGTCAAGAATGGGCCCATACAATAGCTGATTGGCATATCAAAGCTACCGTGATCTATCACAGGTCTAGTTCTGTGCAGAATACTTCCTGGGGCAGAATTAAGCGATTATTTGATTGAAAAAATTTGATGTTTCCGTGAAATGTTTTTAATCCTTTAGAACAACATACTATCCTTTGATTTTTGGGCAGATAAGGAGGTGAGACGCATATGACTGTTTAAATCGAGAAATGGATTTACAGCCTCGAAAAAGGCGTTTGATCACAGCGCCATAAACCTAAAGGAGGGCGAGATGAAGAAGCTATTTTGGGTACTTATAATTGTGTTCGCCGCAAGTTTCCGTAGTGCATCAGGAGCTTGGATTGAGAACTCACTGGTGGAGAAACTGGCCACTCTCTCTAAAGATGACATGGTAGAGGCAATCATCGACCTCAAAGAGCAGGCGAACCCTGAGGATGTTAAACGAGACCCTCAGATTTTAGTGGAGATAGCGAGGAGAACTCAGAAAGAGTTCTTGGAGATCTTCGAGAAGGCAAAGGTAAAGGGAGGCGTTGAAGAGTTTCAAAGCTTCTTCATAGTTAACTCTGTTTTTGTCAGGTGCACAAGGGGTCTTCTGGAAGAGATTGCGAAACGCCCAGAGGTGGCAAAGATCTGGGATAACAGCAAGATCGTAACCGTCGGGGGTGATGGAGACAAAAACCTATTACCCAAGGTTGCTGCTTCAGTGAGAACAGTAAGACAAGGTTCGCATTCTAGTTCTGTAGCTAAGGTAGCCAGCGCCAGTGCTTGGTGGAACATACAGAAAATTGGTGCCGACAAGGCATGGAATAACCTCGATATCAATGGCACGGGTGTATTGGTCGGCATCATTGATTGTGGGTTCAGTGGTAACCATCCCGACCTCGTCCCAAGATGGAAACAACAGTATGGATGGAAGGATTTTGTTAATAATCAAAGCCAGCCTTATGATAGCCCGAGCGGGCACGGGACCAGAGTGACAGGGGTAATCGTCGCTGGAGACAACAGCGGGTCAAGTATCGGAGTGGCCCCAGGAGCACAGTTTATTTCGGCAAAAACATTCCATAGAGATGCCAGCGGTCATGATACTGGAACCCCCGCCAATATTCGTGCCGCGATGAACTGGATGCTAGATCCAGATGAGGATGGAAATTTAAACACTGGACAAGAACACAGACCTGATGTGGTGAACAATTCTTGGGGTGGTTACACCTATAGCGAATACTATCGGGATGCGGTAGACAATTGGATTGTGGCGGGGATATTCCCCTGTTTCATTGCCCACAACTATGGACCAGGCACATCGACGGTCACAGCTCCAGGGAGTTATCCTAAGTCCTTTTGTGTCGGTGGTACCAACAACAATGATGTGATATGTAACTTCAGCGGAAGGGGCCCGGTCACTTGGAATGGGGTTACCTACAAAAAACCGGACGTTGTGGCACCCTGTCAACCAGATGTCAAATTCTGTATTCCTACGGATCAGCCTTGGTGGCAACAGAACTACCCAAGTGGCTACATTGTTGAAGATGGCAAAACATCGACTTCAGGACCACATGTAACAGGTGCTGTCGCATTAATAAAGCAGGCCTTCCCGAATATTTCCATCGATGACAAAAAAGAAAGGCTGGAACTCAGTGCGGTTGATTTGGGCGCCCCTGGGAAAGATAACGACTATGGATCAGGCAGGATCGATGTCTATGAGGCGATTCTTTTCGTCTTTCTTAATACCGCGATTCCTCGCAACGAGAAGGTCGACCTGACCTGGAGCCCTGGTTTTAGCGCACAGGGGTATAGAGTATACAAGGGCACTACTGCTGGAGGGGCTTACTCTTATTATACTAGCACTAGTAACACAAGTGCAACAATATCGGGCCTTAACAATGGTACACAGTACTACTTCGTAGTAACATCTTATAATCAAAACGGGGAAAGTATCTACTCCAACGAATTCACCAACATCCCCTCCTCCTGCCGCAGTGACTATGATTCTAACAATATCGTCTGGACAGAGGACTTTGTGCTGCTTGTCGGGCACTTTGGTGAGTCTGAAGGAGACCCCGGATATGAGCAGAAATACGACCTCAACGGCAGCCGACGCGTCTGGTCTGAAGACTTTGACATCTTCGTTGGAGACTTCGGCGGCAATTGTCCCTACCCGCCGGGCAAGCTTCTGGCCTCTGCCCCCAAAGAGGGGATAAACCTCAATGCCCGAGCAGCCTTGGATATAGCCAAGGCCGGTTCGGTGATAAAGGGGTACGACGGAGTCGATATTTTGCCCTCCGCTGCCAACGAAATCGCCGTGGATGTCTATCTGGACGGCGCTACCGAGCTGAGGGGATACGGGATAACCCTCCACTACGACGCAGAGGCCCTGCAATTCTTAGGGGCGACAGCAGACAACGAAGTCAGGGAGGGAAATCTCCTGAATTCGGCAGGCGGAAGAACCCCCCTGTTTCTGATGGTTGCCGACAGGTTCGAGAAGGGCACCATCTGGCTCGCCAATGCCTCAGGCCGGGACTCAAAACCAGTACACGGCAAGGGACTCCTGGCTGAACTGAGGTTCAAGGTGCTCAAGTCAACCCTGGAGACCTCTCCGGTTCGTCTGGCGGTTGTCGAGCTGTTTGACTCCCAGCTTGGCAAAAACGAAGCCAGCATCGGTATCACCAGTGCTCAGGCTAAAGCAGCGGAGGAGTCTTGCCTGTTGACCCAGAACAGTCCTAACCCCTTCAATCCCAGCACTTCTATCAGCTTCTTCCTGCCGCAGCCAGAACTTGTCCACCTGGAAGTCTATGACCTGTTGGGTCAAAAAGTAAAGTCTCTGGTTGATTGCCGTCTGCAAACTGGCTGGCACACGGCACTGTGGGATGGGACAAACCAGCAGGGCGAGACAGTGGCAAGCGGCCTCTATTTCTGCCGGTTAAGGACAAAAAGCATCACCCTGGCCAGAAAGATGCTGCTTCTGCGTTAAGCCATACCCCCTGCTCACGGACACGCGCCGCCGAGGGTGACACCCCCGGCGGCATTTCTTTTGCAGAGTTCTCCTGTGGTCTATAAGAGGCCACAACTGCAGCAGATCAGAAGCTTGCTGCTCATAGGTCACTTTGAAAAAGGGCTTGACACAAGGCAGGCTTGGGGATATATTATTGAGGCAGATTGGGGTCGTTTAAGTTGGACCAGCATATAAAGGCTCTGTTACATTCAGAAGTATGTGACAAAGAAGGCGGGTTGGTATGAGGTGGTGGGGAATGGATTGGACAATGTCGGCGGTGATAAGATAAACCACAATTGGAAGGAGCGAGATATGGTGGAAGCTTATGTTACTCCGGCAGGGGTGCTTATTCCCAAAGAGATCCTTGAAGTGGGGCCGGAGGACCGGATCATCGTCCGCAAGGTGTATGATTACATCGTCGTAAGGAAAATATCCCATCCTGTGGAACGATTTGCTGAGGCGATGAAAGAGATTGGCAAGCATATGGGTTACGAAGATGTGAAGGCCATGCGGGGTGAAAGTGAACAAAAGATCATAGGAAGGACGGTACCCACGCGATGAGATTGGGAGCAGACAGTTGGCTATTCTTCAAAGTAGCGGAAAAAGATGATGCGGCGATGCGTTTGCTGAAGGAGGTTGAGCACGGCAAACATCGGCTGATCGTGTCTGTGTTGAGCTTCGGGGAGATCAAAGTAGGCATGTATCGTGTGGGCAAGCCGGAGCTTGCCGAAGAAGCGATCACGAACTTTGTCGCCATTCCCAATGTCGAAATCGTGAGCGTAGATCTTGAGGTGGTAGACGAGGCTGCAAGGCGGAAGCACAGCTTAGGCTTGTCCTTCGTAGATTCCCTGATTCTCGCTACGGCCTTAATCCGGGGCAGTGAAGTCTTTGTAACGGGGGATTCAGATTTTAACATTGTTGAGAAACAGGGAATCATTGTGGTTAGAGAACCGGAGTCCATTGTTGAATGACTTGCCATCTCCCTTGTCTCTCCTCGATAGAGGATTTCATCAAAGTGCCCTGTGCCTTATTTCCGTTAATAGTGTCTGAGACCAAAACAGTTGAAGTGAATAAGCCGGACAAGAACAGCGGCAGCAGGCCATCTACAAATTTTTTGCAAAAAAACCTTGACAGGATTAGGCTGGTTTGTTATATCTTGAATAACTGTAGAGGAGATTCTAATGAACTTTGTGAAAAATAATATCTGCCCCCCCAGAAAAAATAAGTGGGCTCAGAATAGGTACACACTCTGGATTCCGCACAGGTAGCTTGTCTTATGATTTTGTAGGCCCGGTCCGGATTTTTTGTAATTGTTAAAGGGTTGTTGGTCAAGGAAAAAGCCGAGAGCCTGCAAAAAGGCGCAATTAGCCTCTCTGAATGCGGCTGTTACAGTTAGAAAAGGACACACGATGAAACTGAATTTGTTGGTTTTACTGATAATTCTCCCTTGGGCGATTTCAGGGTGCGAGAAAGGCACAGAACCAGAACCCTTCGTAAGAGACCCTAATTTACAGCAGTTGACCTTCCATGATTATGACAAGTTCGGGGCTAAGTGGAGGGGAGATACTCTCTTCCCTGTCTGGGCGCCGGATGATAGAATCTATTATACCAGAAGTAACTTGTATGCAAATCCTGTTCATCAAGGAGGAGGTGGGGATATTTGGGTCATAGATGTTGCTGGAGAGACAGATACATTACTAGTGAAGGGAGTGTTTGGTTCATTGGATATCTCTCCCGACGGGCAATGGTTATTGGCTGTGGATAACTACTATTTCGTAAGAGCATGGAATATGGATGAGAACGGGTCATGGTATGAGGTCTCTGGTGGCATTTTGACGCTGATCAACTTAGAGACCTTGGATATTAAGGTTATCATAACGGAGCCGCTGGAAGTACTTGAGACAGCATTTTACCCGCATAGCACAGGGCTTGCAATAGCTTACTATGGTTATGGCAGCTCTTCTTTGCCAGAGGGATACTATCGCATTAATGTGGATGGAACTGACAACCGGCTACTCTACGCTCGTGAAGATTTCCGCATTGGATGGTATGGTAAAGGATTTGATATCTCACCAGACGCTAGGAGAATAGTTTACATCTCATCGGATGAAAGGAGAGACGGGATGTATCCCTCGCCTTATCCTCCTGTTATCAAGGATATTGTTACACTTGACCAAGTGACTTTAGAGTTTGATATAGTCTGGCCAAGGTTCAATTCCAATGGAAGCAGAATAGTTTGCAACATGCACGCATGCCGTGAGGGAGTGATTGGCACAATAGACGGATATAATGGAAGCTTGATCAAGACGTTGAACATTGAAGCCTATGATCCTCATCGGTTAGGCAAAACCTATGCCTTTTTCCCCTGCTGGTCGCCGGATGGAACGAAGATCGTTTTCTCTGGGGCTCCTAATCCTTGTGTTCGAGACCATGACCTATGGATACTAAATAATGTTTACTAATCATCAACCCTTAACCCTTTTCAGAAAGGAGGCAGCGATGAAAACGCTGACCAGATTTGCCCTTGTGGCAGTATTGAGTGCTCTTTTTGTCTCAGTCTTTTCGGCTGGGAGCTGGGCCACGCCTCCCATACGGAAACAGCGCTATGAGGTGCAGTTGAACCTTTCACCGAGGCCCGGTATAGGACAGGCGTGCACGGTGCAGTTAGATGTGAAAGCCCTGATGGACTCCCCTCAGACGGAAATCAAATTGACTCTTCCGAAAGGAGTTGAGCTGCTGACCGGGGAGAAGAAGCAATCCATCAGCATAAACAAGGCGGAGACGCTTCAGAAAGTGTGGAGGATCCGGATAAAGGAGCCGGGCAATTACAACATTTTCGCCTGGGTTGAATCTCCTGAGGAATCGGGCGTGCGGAATGCGAAGATCGTTAATCTGTATCTTGTCGCACGGGAGGAAGGGGTTACAATCAGCAAAGTCCCCCCGAAGCAATTTTATCCGACCTGGCATTGGGAGGAAACTGGGGAAGTCGAGTTCGAGCCTTTGAAGGAAATCCCCCGCAAGGCTGCAAAGACTACAAGTAATCCTACGATGTCCGGATACGTAAAATACCTCAACAAGGACCCTTCTGCGCCTCCTGACGATTATCTTCCGGTGCAGGGGGTTAAGGTTCAGACTTACCTTTATGGCACTCCGGTAGGTGAAGATGTGACGGATGCGAACGGTTATTATTCTGTTGATATCAGTAGTGTCCCAATATTAATCGAATAAATTCAGTTGATTAGGAATATGGGCAGCTGATTTTTTGTATTCACTATCCTTAACTAACTGTAAAATAGGAACTTTTTCAAACATATTGACGCTTAAAATTTGTAAAAAAGTGT
>DAOVDP010000098.1 GCA_030669445.1 Candidatus Latescibacterota bacterium
AGGGATGCAACCGGAAACTGAAATTAACCAACTGCTGGCGCCGATTAAACCGTACGCTAAGGACAGCGATCTGGAGCTGATAAGGCGAGCCTACGAGTTCGCCAGCCAGGCTCATCAGGGACAGAAACGCAAGTCAGGAGATCCGGCCGTTAGACATTGCATTGAGGTAGCTAAGATACTGTCAGAGCTTCACCTTGATCCTATGACCGTGGCGGCAGCTCTGCTCCATGACACCCTTGAGGATACAGAGGTCACCTACCAACAGATAAAGGCGGAATTTGGTGGGGAAATAGCAATGTTGGT
Organism: Candidatus Latescibacterota bacterium; assembly: GCA_030669445.1. Classification (GTDB taxonomy): domain Bacteria; phylum Latescibacterota; class MVCY01; order MVCY01; family MVCY01; genus MVCY01. The sequence goes on from DAOVDP010000098.1 coordinate 304, forward strand.
GGATGGGGTGACAAAGATCGGCGGGCTGAAATTGCAAAGCAGAGAAGCCCAACAGGCGGAGAACTTCCGCAAGATGTTTCTCTCTATGGCTAAGGATATCCGGGTGATTCTGATTAAGTTCGCCGATCGTTTGCATAATATGGAGACTTTGCAGTACTTAGATCCAAAGAAACAGAGGCGGATTGCTCGGGAGACCAGAGATGTTTATGCCCCCCTGGCACACCGTTTCGGTATTGCCAGAATCAAGTGGGAACTTGAGGACTTAAGTCTGAAATACTTAGCTCCCCGGGTCTACCGGGAGATAGAAGAGAAGGTGCGATTGAGCCACCAGCAGCGGGAAAGTTACATCGAGGAGATCGAGCTCCCCATCAGAAAAGCCTTGATGCAGGCAGGGATAAAGGCAAAAATAACCGGGCGTCCCAAGAATTTCTACAGCATCTACGGGAAAATGAAAAACAGAGGAAAGCCTTTTGACCAGATATACGACCTTTTCGCTATCAGGATTATTGTGGATTCAATAGAGGAATGCTACCATACCTTGGGTCTGGTGCATGTTATGTTTACCCCTGTGGCCGATAGGTTCAAAGACTTCGTCGCCACCCCCAAATCGAATATGTACCAGTCCCTCCATACTACCGTGATAGGTCCTCGCAAACAGATGGTGGAAGTGCAAATTAGGACAAAGAAGATGGATCAAATAGCTGAGGAGGGAATAGCTGCTCACTGGGTGTACAAGGAGGGGAGGCAAAGATTAGATGATTTAGACAAGAAGATGTTCTGGCTCAGACATCTACTGGATTGGCAGCGTGATACCGTTGACTCTGCCGATTTTATGAAGGAGTTGAAGGACACTCTCTTTCAGGACGAGATATTTGTCTTCACCCCCAAAGGGGATTTGAAACAGTTGCCTAAGGGCAGTACTCCGATTGACTTTGCCTTTGCAGTCCACACCGATGTGGGGCTGCACTGTCGGGGGGCAAAAGTGAACAGGCAGATGACCTCTTTGGATTCCCCACTTAAGAATAGTGATATGGTGGAAATTATCACCTCTGCAAATCAGGTGCCTCATCGTGACTGGCTGAATATCGTCCGAACCTCAAAGGCTCGCAGCCGTATCCGAAGATGGCTCCGAGCAGAGGAATATGTCCACAGTGTCCGACTCGGACGGGAATTGCTCGAACAGGAGGCGAAAAGAAGGGGAGTAAAGTTGAAAGCAGAAGAGCTGCTCGACCTTGCCCTTTCTATGGGAGTGACAGATGTGGAGCATCTCTTTGCTGCCGCCGGCAGCGGCAAGATTTCCCTGAGCCGAATTGTGGGCAAGTTATTCCCCCAGCCACAGAAGAGATTGTCCCTGCCTACTATCTTTAAACGGGTCAAGCCAACCATAACAGGGGTGACCATTCAAGGTTACGATAATTTGATGATACGATTCGCAAGATGCTGCCAGCCTGTGCCCGGCGATAGCATTGTGGGATTCATCACCCGGGGCAAGGGAATATCTATCCACAGGGCAGAGTGTCCGAATATTTCAAATTTATTGAGAGATAAGGAGCGAATCCTACCCGTTCAGTGGGATTCTGATAAGGAGCAGACATTCATTACCCAAGTTCTGGTCTTGGCTCATGATAGAAAGAATCTGCTAAACGAGATAACCAACACTATCTCCGCCGCTGAAGTGAATATCCGAAGTATGACAGCGGACGCGAAAGCGGAGATAGCTTCCATCAAATTCGCTCTGGAAGTGGCAAATGTCCAGCGGCTAAACAGAATGATGAAAAACATTCAGAAAATTAAGGGAGTTACTGCTGTCGAAAGGGTAGGTGAGGTAACGGCAGAATAGAGATTTCTCTCTAAGTACACGTTTTCACAAATATTATGGCGTAACATGATCATAGGAGATTCTTCGGCTGCGCCTCAGAATGACAGCGTTTGTCACTCTGAATCCTCCGCTTACTGTCATTCTGAAGAGCTTGTCCTGAGCGAAGTCGAAGGAAGCGATAGCGACTGAAGAATCTTGCTCAGGACAGACTCCGTGAAGAGTCTCAATATTAAGCCAATAAAAATACGTCACCGTGATTGTGAATTAGAGTACTAAGCAATCCCCGGAAGACGGCGTTTATTCAGGAAGTGCTGACAATATTTTTCTTGAAGTTCGAGGTTTATATGTGTATATTGTTAGGTGTTTTTAACGCTTGATTTTCCCCCTTAGCCTGGAGAGCGATTATGAACTCGGATAACGACCGCATTTTTCGCCAGATATGGAAGATGCAGAATGAGATGGAGAGACTGTTAAGGGACTTCTTCGCCTCCAAGAACCCGCTGCTTATGATGGCAGAAGACCTCTGGCGGCCCCCCACAGATGTGTTTGAAACTGAGTCTAATTTCGTGGTGAAGATAGAGATCGCCGGGGTGAGGCAAGAGGATATCAAAATAACTCTGAGTGGGGATACGCTCACCGTTCGCGGCAGAAGAGAGGATACTTTTCCCCCTGGCAAGCGAAACTTTCGTCAGATGGAGATAAATCACGGGGCGTTTGAAAGGGTGATCTTTATCACTGGCCCTATCGATGAAAAAAACATTAAGGCTTCGTATCAAGACGGCTTCCTTGAGATTACATTGCCTAAGACCCAACAAATAGAATCGAAGTCTATTGATATTGAACCTACTTGAACCCGAGGAAATTGAAATGGACGACATCTTACAGAAAATCCCCTCTGAGATTCCTATTCTTCCGTTAAGGAATATGGTTGTCTTTCCCAGTATGGCAGTGCCCCTTATGGTTTCCAGGGAGAAGTCTGTCAGGTTGGTTGACGATGTGCTAAGCGGCAACAAACTCATAGGCGCAATAACCCAGAGGGATCCCGATGCGGAAGAGCCAACCTGGAACGATATTTATAACTTCGGCACCGTCTCTGTTGTGCTTCGGATGATAAAGATGCCGGATGGGAGTATGAGAGTCCTGATTCAGGGGATTACCCGTTTCAGAATTGAGAAACCTTTAGCCGATAAACCTTACCTGAAGGCGGAAATCGAATTATTGGAAGATATTGTAGAAAAAGGTATCGAGATAGATGCCTTGGCAAGGAATGTATCGAATCAATTTCAGCGGATTATCTCTCTGGCACCCAATCTCCCTGACGAGTTGGGAGTGGCCGTGGCCAATATTGAGGACCCCGGCAGACTGGCCGACCTGGTTGCCTCTGATCTGAATATCTCTGTGCCTGAGAAGCAAAAGATCGTGGAGACTATTGCGGTTAGAAAGAGATTGGAGAAGTTGACTGTCTTTCTGGCCAAGGAGCTTCAGGTAGTAGAACTGGAGACGAGGATTCAGAAAGAGGCTAAAGGCGAGCTGGAGAAGACCCAGAGGGAATATTTTCTTCGTCAGCAGCTCCAGACCATCCAAAAGGAGTTAGGTGAAGGCGACCCCAGGACAGTGGAGATAAACGAATTGCGGGGGAAGATAGAGGCTGCCAAAATGCCCGAAGAGGTGAAGAAAGAGGCAGAGAAGGAACTCTCCCGTCTGGAGAAGATGATGACCGGGGCCCCGGAATATACCGTGGTACGGACATATTTAGACTGGTTGATCTCTCTGCCTTGGTCGGTTTTCACCAAAGACACCCTCGACATTGCCAAGGCCCGTCAGGTGTTAGAAGAAGATCACTATGATCTGGAAAAGGTAAAAGAAAGGATGTTAGAATACCTCGCTGTGCGGAAGCTGAAAGAGGATATGAAAGGACCTATTCTCTGTTTCGTCGGCCCTCCTGGGGTAGGAAAGACCTCACTGGGCAAGTCCATTGCCCGGGCCTTGGGCAGGAAGTTTGTCCGCATCTCTCTGGGCGGAGTGAGGGACGAGGCTGAAATCCGCGGACACAGACGCACTTATGTAGGGGCTTTGCCAGGGAGGATAATCCAGAGTATAAGAAAGGCCGGCTCGAACAATCCGGTGTTTATGATGGATGAGATCGACAAGGTGGGAGCAGACTTTCGGGGCGATCCCTCTGCTGCCCTGTTAGAGGTACTTGACCCAGAACAGAATTTTAGCTTCTCTGACCACTATCTGGATGTCCCCTTCGATCTATCCCGGGTGATGTTTATCACCACGGCTAATATCTTAGACACCATTCCTTCGGCCTTGAGGGACAGAATGGAGGTTCTGGAGCTGTCCGGATACATCGAAGAGGAGAAACTCCAAATCGCCAAGCGTTATCTTATTCCCCGGCAACTGGAGGCACATGGCATAGTTAAACAGCGGGTGAAGTTCGAAGATGAAGCCCTGAAGAAGATAATCAGACACTACACCCGTGAGGCAGGTCTGCGCAACTTCGAAAGAGAGATCGCTAACATCTGCCGCAAGATCGCCAGAAATGTGGCCGAAGGCAAAAGAATCACCCGGAAGATAACGGAAAAAGGGATAGAGCAGTTCCTTGGCCCTATTAAGTTCACTTCTGAAGTGGCCGAGCGAACCAGCGAACCGGGTGTGGCCACAGGAGTGGCCTGGACACCTGCAGGCGGAGAGATACTCTTCATTGAATCTACGAAAATGAAAGGTAAGAAGGGACTTACCCTGACTGGCCAGTTGGGCGATGTGATGAAAGAATCCGCTCAGACGGCATTAAGTTACATAAGGACAAATGCCGGGAAGCTGAAAATCCCCGAGGATTTCTTTGATCGATATGACCTCCACATCCACATACCGGCAGGGGCAATCCCCAAGGATGGGCCATCGGCCGGTGTGACGCTGACCACCTCCCTGATCTCATTGCTGACCGGCAGCTCTGTGAGACCGGATGTAGCTATGACCGGAGAGATCACCCTCCGGGGCAGGGTGTTGCCTGTGGGGGGGATAAAAGACAAAGTGCTGGCGGCAAACAGGGCAGGGATAAAGAAGATAATATTGCCCAAGAAAAACAAGAAGGATATGGAAGAGATTCCCCCAGAAGTCAAAGAGAAGATGAAATTCATCTTCGTGGA
>DAOVDP010000120.1 GCA_030669445.1 Candidatus Latescibacterota bacterium
AGCCAAGATGTTGGCCTCAGAGATACTCCAGCGAACCGTTGCCGGCTGGTAGGTGGCAATCTAAGCCAACGTAGCTCAGCAGGTAGAGCAGCTCACTCGTAATGAGCAGGTCGTCGGTTCGAATCCGACCGTTGGCTCCAAGTTAATTCTTTTTTTGTGTCCTATCTTGTCAAGGTGTTTACACTATGGTAGACAGATATGTCTTAATGGCGTCCCTTATGTTTTTCAGCGCCTCGTCCTCAGTGGTACCCTGAGACCAGCATCCTGGCAGCCCAGGACACCAGACCGCATAACCCTCCTCAGTTTTCTCAAGTTTAACTCTGTACTCCATTGTTTCCCCCCTTTCAAATTCTCTTTGGTTTCCTCACTCTACCGGCTCGCTGAAGTTTCACCTATTGGCTTGCGTCCTTCCTCTTCGGGCCGTTGATGTCACTGGAGTAAGGACAGCTTTCTCCACTCGACATTGGACTGAATGTCGGACCTATGAAAGAAAGGCTTGCTGTCTCTTTTCTTTTGACAATTCTCAACTCTCCCCTCTGTCTGTAACTGTGAGCATTTTCATCAATTCGGAAGCAACAAAGAGCTTATTCCTTTTCCTTCCGGGTACTTCGCGGAGAATGTCAATTTCGGTGAGTCTCGACACACCCCTCTTAACAGACATAAACGGTATATTCCAGGTCTTGCTTAGTCCAGAGATTGAAATTACAGGATTCAGGAAGATCTGATCAATCAATCTGTGAGCGGTTTGAGGAATTTTTTTGGTCCTTTCAAGGATCCTCTGATATTCGGCATGAAGCTCAAGTATTTTTTGGGCATCTGATACTGCGTCCTGTGCTTGTTTTGCAATCCCCCGAAGAAAAAACTGAATCCATCTCCGCCAATCCCCACCTTGACTGACCGCAAGGAGTCTGGAATAATACTCCTCCCTAAATCTGTCAAAAAATGCAGAAAGATAGAGTAAGGGTTGGGTTAAATATTCCTTCTCATAGAGATAGAAAGTGATAAAAAGCCTTCCAATGCGGCCATTACCATCAAGAAACGGGTGGATTGCTTCAAACTGATAGTGCATGAGAGCACATTGGACTAGAGGGGGATCTTTAGGATTTGAGTGAAGGTATTTTTCTAAATCGCTGAGTGCTTGCTTCATCTCTTCTACAGGTGGCGGAACATATGTAGCTTCACTAAGTGAACATCCTGGCGGACCTATCCAGTTTTGACTGCGGCGAATCTCTCCCGGGGTAGCATGTTCGCCTCGAACTCCCTTCATTAAAACCCTGTGAATTTCACGGATCAACCTGATGGAGATAGGTAATTCTTTCAGTTGCTCAATCCCATATTCCATTGCTTGGACATAATTTCGCACTTCTCGAACGTCAGGTACTTTTGGCTCTTCCGATTCAGCAGCTTCAAAGAAAAATAAATCGTCAAGTGAGGCTTGGGTTCCTTCAATGCGCGAGCTTGACACCGCCTCACGCCGAATGTAGGGAGCAATTAGAAGATATGGGTTCGGTAACAATCTCCCCGTTCCTGATAACTCGCCTAACAATCTATCCGCCTCAGAGAGAAGAGCGATGAGGTCTTTATCATAACTGATGTGTGGCGGCAAGGGATTAGGCAAAAATGCCCCGTACCTTCGCAATGTCTTTATGCATTTCCCCGAAGGCGAATTTTTGAAGTCTTTGGGATCCATGCTTCTCTATCCTCAATTGATATGTCTCGTAATAACAAAAAATTCTATCGGGAATTAAACCGGAATCTACACCAAGCGAATACCCTATTAACGGATTTTACAATAAGCGGTGATCTTATTAACGGATTGGACATTATCCGTTAATAAGAGGGGTTGCTATTAACGGATTTTAACCCAACACCTCTATCGCTGCCGCTATTCATCTTACCGGTCAGCATAGATATTCCTCTTCAGCTACTCAGCGTCTATCAAATCCCTCCAGCCTCCAGCGATAGACCCTAAAGTCTCAAGGATACTTGTTCCTTTAGAAATGGAAGAGATGATAATATGTATTTCCTCTCCCTCTTCGAGGTCTACCTTCTCCAAGGGTTCAATCATTCCCCTGGAAAACCTTGCCTTGATTTCTTTGGTCACTTTTGCCACGCTTTTTCTCTGTTGGTTCATTTAACCAACGCCATCTTCCTTGTCTGAGCAAAAGCCCCCGCTTGCAAACGGTACAGGTAAACCCCTGCTGCTACTTCCTTGCCGGAGTCATCACATCCGTCCCAGCTAGTTGAGTAATGCCCTGCCTGTTGCGTCCGGTCTACCAACGTTTTCACTCTCCGGCCCAGAATGTTATACACTGCAAGGCTCACGCTTCCCTGATCACGCAGTTGGTATTTGATAACAGTTGTAGGGTTGAACGGATTGGGCACATTCGGGTAAAGAGCAAAGGTTTGTTGCAGTGGAGACAGTGTCACATCCCCACAAATCGCCGTGACTTTTCCCGGAATCCCCACGGTGTAACCTATACCACCACGTAAGTGCGTACCAGGGCACTGGCTCTTTCCGATAGGAGTGGACTGGTCCATAAATGAGTGCAGCATACTTGTGGATTGGCTGCCGCCCCCTCCGCTGTCCAGACCTCCGGATCGTAAGCGACAGGTAACCTCGCCATTTAACTCCGTTCCTGTCAGGATCAGACACACGGCGAGAACGGCCAAAGCGATTCTTCGATAAGCTCTTTCATTAGTCACGACAGTCCTCCTATCGTTCCGGTAGCTCCATCATCTGTGCTTTGAGCGCCTTCTGGGCCTGCACTCTCTCCCCTGGCTCCTCTTCCAGGCGTACAGCCTCATACCCTCTCCTCTTAGCTGCCACTTCCCAATCAAAGCTGGCATTCGATGTGCCATTTTGCAGCTCCTTAACGGTAAAGCTCGTGTTGGTCTTCTCTGCGGTAAAGAGGCCGTTGCAATCGGCGGTGGGGGTAATCTGAACGAGCATTGGACAGTCCTCAGTAATTGTCACTGTCTCCAGAAAGATGGGGTCAAGATGAATAGTTACCAACCCACTGGATAGGTGAGCCTGGCCCCGGTCGAAGAAGTAGACTTCGGCGGATTCTTCGGCATAAGTATAGCGTCGGCCATAAGTGGGTGTCTCTATCACGGCATTCTTTATACCACCTACCAGAAGATCACCAGTCATGACCGTCCATCCGAGTATGCTGAGTCCGCAGGAACTGCTGAGACCGTCCTTCCCTACAGCGCCAAGCGCAGCTCGGTCAGGCATGCCGGCCCAGAAATGGCCACCAACGGAGTTATCGCTATAGCCAACTACTGCTGGATTATTTGTACTAATTGCTGCGATTCCTGGTCCATCTGTCTCTATTGCGCGGATTGCCCGGCCACTCGAGGTGTTTGTGAACTCCACTGTATTAGTGGAAAGAGAAGAGCTTATGGTCGCTCCTACCAGGTCCGCCGGATCGCCTGTCATCTCTTGACCTTTTGGCAATCCGGCTCGTGTAGTTTTTTCATCCTGAGGCCCCTTATGTCTGTCGGCTGAAGCTTTCACCCCTCCCCGGGTTCCCAGATATAGACACGGTCATTCCACGTTTATAGATAATATGAAGAAAACTCAGAAAAGTCAAGAAAGATTTGCGCACCACCAAGGGAAAACAGCGCTGTCTATTAGCGGAGCCACACGAAACCAAGGTATTAAGAAGCCAGAAGTTGAAATTTTTCTCAAAAAAAATTTGGAATTGGTCAAATCCGCTGGATGGGACTCCTACAAGGTGAAATTCTATAGGGAAGCAGGCTATACGTGGACGGGCAGAGAGATTTTGGGTAATATGTATGTAGCTGCTGTAGGGACTCAAAAGGGGTTTGCTTTTGTTTTCGGGGTTTCCGGTATCTGCCCTCAGATATTTCCTGGCTCCTGTAGTATATGTAAAATCGGGCGTCTCAATAGCCAATAGCTAAGGTACCCGTGTTGTCCATTTACCGATTGACGCGACTGGGTCAGCCAGAAATGGGTGAGCTAAAAGACTTGACATTTTTGAGCCAACAGTTTATATTAAACGCAAAATTTAAATGTCCATTTTGGGTGTCCAAATAGTGACTAAGAGACGCCAAACATTAGCAAACCTCATCAAAACAAATCCAATTGAGCACAGCTTGTTTGTTGAGAAAGATCTTAGTTTTGCCTGTGTTCCTCCAGAAAAGTCAGAAGGTTAGAAAAGGCCCTCGACCCCACTCGTAATGAGCAGGTCGTCGGTTCGAATCCGACCGTTGGCTCCAAGTTAACAAATCAAAGCATTCATTGAGAAATCAGAATCTTTAAGGAGCAGACAGATGTCTAAGAAAATATGGATTGCCAAAGCTTTGATGGCCAATTTGATCGGGACATGGGTAATTGGAAATCATCAGGCAGGGCAGGATCGGTATGGAGTGGACGGCGAGAGCCTTGGCATATTAGGCAGAGCCTACAGACATTTCAGCTAAAGCTATGTT
>DAOVDP010000158.1 GCA_030669445.1 Candidatus Latescibacterota bacterium
GAAATATCTGCCGGAAGGCTCACAGAGATACTGCCGTTGGTGGTAGAGAGGTGGCAGTCTTTCTTCAGTTTTGCACTGATTATTTCGGCTTTGACACTGCCGTTTGTTGTCGAGGCCTGCACCGAACCGGCGATGCCTAAAAGTTCTACACTTCCATTGGTGCTTCTGGCGATGGCATCGCCTTCTATATCTCTTATCTTCACGCTGCCATTGGTGGTCTGCCCCAGAGCACTGCCCTCTACTTCTGTAATCCGGACATTACCGTTGGTGCTCTGGGCTTCAACTTCTCCCTCTACTCCATCGGCTCCGACATTTCCATTGGTAGTGTCCAACTGTAGATCGAGATTTACAGGCACAGTTATGGTAAAGTCAACACTCCAGCGAACCCTTCTGCCCCGGAGGAAATCCCAAAAACCCTGGTGGTACTTACGGCGGGGAGATATCGTTTTCACGCTTATCTCTTTATCATAGCGTACCACTTGAATTTCCAGCTCCTTCAGCCACTTTTCTGCCTTTTCCCGGTCAGGGGCTTTGACCTTCTTGAGTGCCTCTATTTTAACGCTGTCTCCGGGCCAGGAGCTGACCTGGATGTTCCCATTAACATTCTTCACCTCCACCAGGGTCGCTTCCTGTTGGGGGAGTATTTTCTGGAAACTTTCTTCCAGAGTGTAGGCAGACCCCTTCTGATAAGAAATGAGTGTAATGGCGGAAACAGCTATTAAAATAGTGATGATTGTCTTGGCCAACTTCATTGTTCTATCACCTCCTTCGATTTTCTGATGGCGATATTTCCATTTCTTGTCCGGAGTCGGAGCGGCGGGCCACCCTGGTTGATCTTTCCCATCAGCTTACCTCGGCTGAAACTCCCAAACACTGTCACGGGCAGCTCTGTCTTCACCTTTCCATTACGGCTGTAGACATCGAGATCCGCAGACAGACTTTCAGGAACGATGAAAGTGATGCTGGCGTTTCTGGTGCTAAGATCGCAGCCCTGGAAGCTTTTCCCGGTCATCTCTGTCCAGATTTTGCCATTTCTTGTGCTGGCGTTTACCGAGCCTCCGATCTTCAGAAGGGAGATGCTGCCGTTTCTGCTGTGGGCGGAGACATCTTCATCCGCTTGGTCAACCCGGATATTGCTGTTCCTTGTCACGGTCTTCACTGAACCGGTGATCTCTGAAAGGGAGATCTTACCGTTTCTTGTCTCCACATCAACCGGCCCGCTGATTTCCGCCAGCGAAATGCTGCCGTTTCTACTTCTGGCAGAGATTTTGCCTTTTACATCGTCGATTTGGATGCCGCCGTTTCTGGTCTCCCCGGTCACGTCTCCGTGTATGCCGCCGGTTTTGATGCTCCCGTTGCGGCCCCTAATATCCAGATCAAGTTTCTCCGGGACACGAATGTTGTAGTCAACCTTTGCCTGAATATGCCCGTTGAAGGTATCCCGGAAGATATCCCAAAAACCTCTCTTTTCCTCGGATTCAGGGCGGATTGTCCTGACGATAATCTCGTTGCCCTCCCGAGATATCTCGATCTTCAGCTCCTCGGCATACTCTCTGGCCTTCTTTTTGTTAGCCGCCTTGATCTTCTTTGTGGCCTCTATCCTGATGGTGTCTTCTTGCCAGGGGCTAATCACTATATTCCCATTTCTGTTGCTTACACTCAGTTTAGTTGCCCCTTCCTGGGGGAGCGTTTCCTGAAAACTTTCTTTTAGGGTGTAAGCTGTCCCCTTCCGAGAAAACAGCACAACCGTGGAAAGGGTTATCAGAACAGGGACGATTATGTTGGCTAACCCCATTGGTGCTCACCTCCTCAGTGTTTTGTATTGGTTAATCAGTTGTTATGCCTTACCGCCATTGAATTGGTAATGCGTGGAACGTGATGCGTGAAGCCGATAAAATCGGACTCTGGAGAGTCCTCCTACAGAGATAAGTGTGAAGTGCGAAGTGGGAAGTGGGAAGTGAGAAGTCGCTTCCCTCTGCTCCCTTGCACCCCTGCTCTTTCTCCCTCTCTCCCCCTCACCCCTCTATCTTTCCAGTGTGCCCATTGCGTTTTTCAATCTCATCCGGGCCAATAGATAATCGTAGAGGGTGCTCACATAGTCTGCCTCTGCCTCTCGGAGCTGGACTGAAGCGGTGATTTGGTCCAGTAGAATCCCGGAGCCAAGCCGATACCTCTCTTCGGCAAACCGCAGGTTCTCCCGGGCTGCCTTCAAGTTTTCACTGGCAACCGCTATGCTTTCCCTTGCCATCTTCAGCGCCTCTGAGGCCGAGCTAACCTCCAGAGCTATCCTGCGTCTACCCTCCTCTATTTGAGTCTCAACCTTTCGACAACTCAGCCGTGCCCTCTCTATCTCGGCACGAGATTGAAACCTCTCAAATATCGGTATGCTGAGCGTCAGGCCATACGTCAGATTGTCTATTTTGTCTAAACTGCGAAAGGAGCGGGGCAAGGTCACATCCCAGAGGCCATAGCTCACATAGGCACTCACACTGGGCAACAAGGAGCCCTTACTGGCTTTTAAGTTATACTGAACCACTTGCAGGTTCTTGTTTAAGGCGGTGAAGTCTTTCCTGTTCTCCAGTGCCCTCCGGGATGCCTCTTCAAATCCAATGTCCTCGTGAGCTAAATCCATCTCTACATCCTTCAGTTCCAGTTCTTGTTCCTGGGGCTCTATTCCCAACACGCAGAGCAGATCTGCTACGGCCTCCTTATAGTCCATCTTGGCCCGGATGAGCTTCAGTCTTTCGGTTCCCAGTTGGACTCTCTGCCCCATTACATCAGCCTGGGGGACAGAGCCCACCTGAAACAGAACTTCTGTCCTCTCCAGTTGAGCCTTGCTCCTCTCTAAGGCCTGTTCAGATATTTCTATCATCTTCTTGGTCTTCAGACAGGCAAGGTATCGTTCTGCCGCTTTGAGTGCTGTGTTCTGTTTGACCCTCTCGTAGTTGAGTTCGGCCATCTGCTTTGAGATTTTTCCTGCCTTGAAGGCCGACAGATTTCTGCCGCCGCTGAATAGGTTCCAACTCAGATTTGTATCCATACTGTAACTCTGGTTGGTGTTAACCAGACCCTGGGTCTTGCTCAAAGTGAGGGCAGATGTGCCCTTTCGGCTGTGGCTCAGCCTCGATTCCAATGAGGGAAGAAATCTGCCCTTCGAGGCAACAAGATCGGCTTCTGCCATCTGAATGTCAAGCCGGGCATTTACCATTTCAGGA
>DAOVDP010000159.1 GCA_030669445.1 Candidatus Latescibacterota bacterium
AGAGGACGTCCTTCACCTCTGGCATTGCCTTCAGCCTTTTCTTCAAACCCAGGATCTGTTCTCTGGTGGCGGCATCGGATAGGTAGATCTCAATCTGGACCCGGCTTTTAACCTGGTCTATCAGACCATAGAGGCTCAGTAGTATCAGCAGAAGTCCCCCGAACACCACCAGGGAGACGGCAGTTGTTCCCACCGAGACGAAGCCCATCCCTTTGGTGCGACGGAATCCCGCCAGGGCTTCTTTCACTACATAGCTCACAGAATTGGACTCCTTTAATTAGGACGCAGATTTTCGCCGATACCCGCAGAAAAACTGCTTTCTCAAGTCTATTATAAATTCTACAGAAGATTTTAACAATATTCTCAGTTAGTTCTTTATATTTTAAATCTTGACAATCTGCGCTCATCTGCGTCCAAGATAGAAATGCCTATCAAGTTAGAGAATCTTTCCTCTTTCAATCCTCAGGCAACGATAGGGCAAAGTTTCCACGAGTTCGGTATCGTGAGTGGCCATCAGTACGGTGGTACCCTGGTGATTGAGCTCTCGCAGCAGTTGAAGGATGTCAAAGGCGGCCTCTTTGTCCAGGTCGCCCAAGGGTTCATCGGCCAGAAGGGCAAAGGGCTGGTTTACCAAGGCACGGGCGATCGATACCCTTTGCTGCTCCCCGCCTGATAACTGAACAGGCATCATATTCCTCAGATGTCCCAGTCCTACCAGGGCTAATGTTTGCAAAACCCTGCGTTTTATCAAGGTCTTTTTAGCACCGGTCACCTCCAGAGCAAAGGCCACATTGTCGAAGATATTCCTGTCCCTGAGAAGCTTGAAATCCTGAAATATCATTCCCAGTCGCCGCCGGAGTGGGGGAATATGCCTGGGCTTGATAGTTGATGAGTTGTAATCCTCCAACCTCACCCATCCCTGAGTAGGACGTTCATCAAAATGGATGAGTCGGAGCACGGTGCTTTTCCCCGCTCCGGAAGGACCCAACAGGAAAACAAACTCCCCCTTCTCTACTTGGAGACTCACATCTTCAAGCACAGTAGTGTTTCCCACGGTTTTGTAAACATGATACATCTGAATCATTGGAGCTGCTTCCTTTCAGCCACTAAGCCACCAAGACACAAAGGGAATAACCTTTTAATAATCTTGGAGTCTTCGTGTCTTGGTGGCCAAACAGTTGGATATTCAGCGGTCTTAAAGGCAATATTTCTGTAGCACGAAATGGATTCTGTCCGAATCCTCACTGCCCGGGCGAAAGGTTTGGTCATCATAGAATTCAACAGAGGTGAAAGCTGATTGGTTGAGCATTTGCAGGATCTCATCCAAGCTGTAGATCCTTTGTCGATGAAGCTCAGTGAACACCTTATCCTGATGGTCGAATTCTATCTTGAACTCGGTGATCTGAATCCGAGTGGGGCGAAGGTAGTAGCTGTGTCTCCAGTAGGAAAAGCCCTTGCCCATCTCTCTTTCTCTCCGGTCGCGAAAATACCTCAAGGAGTTGCTTTCGGTGCAGATGTCGAAGACAAAAATCCCTCCGGGAGAGAGAAGGGAATGGACACTCTGAAGAACCTTCTCTACTTCCTGTGTTTCCATTAGATAATTAATACTGTCGTAGAGGCAGAGTACGATATCGAAATGTCCGGCGATCTCGATGTGGCGCATATCCATCTGTCTGAATAAAACTGGGATATCGGCCGTGTTCGTCTTCTTCTGGGCCACCTCCAGCATCTCTTCTGAGATATCGGTACCCACAACCTGATAGCCCCGCCGTGCCAGTTTCAGGGTTAGACTTCCTGTCCCACAGGCCAGCTCCAGTGTCCGTCTGCCCGGAGGACTGAGCCGGGAGATTATCTGCTCTAAGTAGTCTGCCCACCCTTGGTAGTCCAGATGGCGCATCACAAAGTCATAGATGGGAGCAAGTCCCAGGTAGGGATTACAGGCTATTTTCTTCTTTCTCCAGATCATCGTAAGGGTGGGATGACCAATCAGTCGCCCCTATCTTTAGTTCCAGCAGCTCTTCTTTTATGCTCTGGTAGTCACTTTCGGCGAACCAGGCCAGATGGGTTTTACACCGGCAGTCAGAAGAGCCAAGCTTGGGGACCAGCACCTGTGCTCCCTTCAGACTGAAGATGCGGCTGTTCAACTGACATTCCAGCCTGCGGCGAGTGGGGTAGGTTTTCACTTCCACCAGACTGCAGTGGGCTCTCAGGTAGTCGATATGCCAACGCTTTGGTTTGTGCCGTTTCTGATGCCGGGCCACTCTTCTTCTCAGTCCCCGCATGGCACTCCCCGTGTAGACATAAAAACCCTTGGGAAAAAAGAACTCACCGAGATCGCCAATGCGAATCGTTTTTGGTTTTTTCAAGAACAGAATCAGATTGTAGAGGCCCGGGTCGAGGTTTGTCGTTTCGCGTTTGCGCAGGCGATGTCCCATCCGTCACTCCTTGGAAGCATGAAGTATGAAGTGGGAAGATTCTGTCGAAAAATAGAGTATTGAATAACGAAGAGGATATATCGTAGAGACGACCCGGCGGGTCGTCTCTACATTGAGGTCGATTCACGCCTCTAAGGTCTAATTCAAATTGGTTGCGGTTATAGGTGCCATCGAAAAAGGATCAAGAGCAAAGCGGCAGCAATGGTGAGAAATGTATCTCGCTCACTGCGGAGTGCCTTTTTTATGTCCGGCCTGATATTGTTTTTCCCCTGATAAGGTGAGAACCGGGGTAGAAAGCGAGGCACAGCCTGAGCATACTTTTCATATTGTTCCCCAAAAAGCTCCCTGAGTCGTGTTTCTTCTAAAGAAATAATCAGAGAGTATTGTAAGAGAAACCCTGCGATGTAGACTCCGACCATCCAGGGCATCCACGCCCAGGTGGCAAGACAGAATCCCAGTCCTAACAAGAAATTGCCCAGATAGATGGGATTCCTCAGATGGGCATAGGGGCCACTGGTGACCAGTCTGGGGGCACCAACTCTTCGGGTGCGAGTCTCTTTCCCAGCATAGCTCACCGACCATATTCTGACTGCTTCTCCTGCCAGAGCCACGGTCACCCCCGCCATAAACCTCTTCAGGGTTGTCTCCGCCAATATAAGCATTAACACCAGCAAGGGAATGGGGATATAGCCGCGCATCCGGAAAACAGTGCTCTTCAGAGTGCTCAAAAGGGGTTGCCCTTCCCGGAAAAAAATGACCGCCCTGGGAGACGACGGTCA
>DAOVDP010000081.1 GCA_030669445.1 Candidatus Latescibacterota bacterium
CGGGCCATCAAAGAAGGGGCAACGGATTTTGTGCTCAAGCCCTGGCAGAACGAGAAACTCCTGGCCACCCTATCGGCGGCTATGAACCTGCGGCAATCACGAATAGAGGTGGATCATCTTCGCTTAAGGCAGAGACAACTGACTGCCGACCTCGATCAGCCTTTTCACGATTTTATCGGCGTCTGCCCGGCTATGCAGCAGGTGTTCGCCACCATTGGGAAAGTGGCCAAGACCGACGCCAACGTGTTGATCTTAGGAGAGAACGGCACGGGGAAGGAGTTGGTGGCGCGGGCCCTGCACCGCCAGTCAAATCGTGCCAATGAGGTCTTTATCAGCGTGGATATGGGCGCTTTAACAGAGACCCTTTTCGAAAGCGAACTCTTCGGCCATGTTAAAGGCGCCTTCACAGATGCCAAGGAAGACCGCGCCGGACGCTTTGAGATCACCTCGGGGGGAACGCTGTTCTTAGATGAAATCGGCAATCTCTCCTTAGCGCTTCAGGCTAAACTGCTCACCGTTTTGGAAAACCGCCAGGTTACCCGGCTGGGTTCCAACAAACCATGCCCCGTTGACATTCGTCTTATTTGCGCGACCAATAGGCCAATTCACGAAATGGCGACGCAAGAAAATTTCCGTCAAGATCTCCTCTACCGAATGAACACCGTGGAGATCCCTTTGCCTCCCCTGCGCGAACGACTTGAGGATATTTCTCTGTTAGTGGATCATTTTCTGGGGATTTATTGCAAGAAATATCAAAAGCCGCCTAAGCGAGTCGGTTCCGCTACTTTGAAAAAGTTGGAAAAATATCATTGGCCCGGTAATATCAGAGAGCTGCAACACGCCATAGAGCGAGCGGTGATTATGAGTGATTCCCAGGTACTTGGGCCTTCCGACTTTTTCTTTTCCGTCCCGGAAACAAAGCAACAGGGCCTGGTATTCGAAAAGTACAATTTAGAGGAAGTGGAAAAAGCGGTGATCCGGAGGACGCTCAGCAGACACGGCGGCAATATCAGCCAGGCGGCCGGAGAATTGGGGCTAACCAGAACCTCTCTTTATCGTAGGTTGGAAAAATATGGTTTATAAGAACTTTCGCATAAATTGCCTCGCCCGCGTGGCCCTGCTCGGGGCCACGATCTATCTTTTTTTCTACCTGCTATTTCAAACCCATTGGTACGCTACTCTCTTTATCATTGGGTGTATCGCCTTCTATCAAATCTACGCCCTTATTCACTATGTGGATAAGACAAATCGGGATCTCACCCGTTTCCTACAATCCATCAAGCAGTCGGATTTCTCCCAGACGTTCACCGGGGGCGGGCTTGGTTCATCGTTCGATGCGTTGAATGCTGCCTTTGCCGAGGTCACGGACGAATTTCGGCGGACACGTGCTGAGAAGGAAGAGCATTACCGCTATCTACAAACTGTGGTGCAGCACGTGGGTATAGGTTTGATATCTTTTCAGCAAAATGGCGAGGTACAGTTGATTAACACCGCGGCCAAACGGCTGTTGAAGGTAGGGGCGACCGGCCGGTCGCCCCTACTGAAAAATATAAGATCTCTGGAATCTTTCAGCAAACCCTTGGTAGATACACTGCTTCGGCTAAGACCGGGAGAAAAGGCTTTAGTCAGAGTCGAAGATCATAATGAATCAGTGCAGTTGGCTGTGTACGCCACCGAATTTAAACTGCGGAACCAAAAACTTACCTTGGTCTCCATCCAAAACATCCAAAGCGAATTAGAAGAGAAGGAGATGGAGGCCTGGCAAAACCTTATCCGGGTGCTGACCCACGAGATCATGAACTCCGTCACCCCCATCGCCTCCTTAACGGCCACCGTCAATGATCTATTGACGCCACCTTCTGGAAATCAAGAGCCAGTTAAAGAAACCAGCGCTGAAACGATGGACGATGTCCGCGGCGCACTTCAGACAATCCAAAAACGCAGTGAAGGCTTGCTCCATTTCGTCGAGGCCTATAGAAAGCTTACCCGCATTCCCAAACCCCAGTTCCAAATTTTCCCTGTTACGGAGCTTTTCGCCCGGGTTGGGCAGCTCATGCGCGCCCAGATTGCGGATAAAGCCATCCGTTTCTGCAGTAACGTAGACCCGGAAAGTCTTGAATTGACAGCCGATCCTGAATTGATCGAACAGGTTCTGATCAATCTCCTATTGAATGCCATCCAGGCTGTAGAGGACCAGGTGGATGCCAGAATCGAACTGGCCGCCCGGATGGATGAAAGAGGCAGAATCATCATCCAGGTCGCTGACAATGGCCCAGGAATCATCGAAGAGGCGCTGGAGAAGGTGTTTATCCCATTTTTTACCACCAAGCCGGGTGGCTCTGGTATTGGACTCAGTCTATCCCGACAGATCATGCGGTTGCACCGGGGAACCATCAGCGTCCACTCCCAGCCAAATGTAGAAACGATTTTTACTTTGAGGTTTTAGGGGAAAATTTGTCCTAAACAAGGAGTTTTATAATGGCAAAACAGATTTCTGTCCCCACCAACACCAGGAGCGAATTTGTAGATATCACCGACCGGGTGCAGGAGGTGGTGCATGAAAGCGGGATACCAGACGGCCTCTGCCATGTTTATATTCCCCATACCACTGCCGGTCTCACCATCAATGAGAACGCCGATCCCAATGTCAGAAAGGATATCCTGACCGAGCTGGAAAAGAGGATCCCCTGGCAAGATAACTACAGCCACACAGAGGGCAACGCCGCCGCCCACATAAAGGCAAGCCTGATGGGCTTTTCTCAGACTATTTTTGTGGAGAATGGAAGGCTGGTGCTCGGTACCTGGCAGGGGATATTTCTCTGCGAGTTCGACGGCCCCAGGCAGAGGAAGGTGCTGGTGAGAGTCGAGGGCAAATAAGACACTAAACTGCGCCGATAGAATCGGGCTCTGGAGAGCCCTCCCACAGAAATAGATGTGTAGCGTGAGCCCGCTGAATGTTAGCGCCAAATTGAGAGACGGCAATTGGACCCCAGATTCGAAATTTCACCTTCTAACAGCCCACGAATTTATTCGTGGGCCTGAAATGCTAAATAAGACGATTAACCGTTTTAACGGTTTAGTGATCGAGGATGAGGACTATATTTGTAATCAAGAAAAACATGATGGTTTTCTTCGAAAATATAGGTTTTCGGAAAACCGATGAACCGGTTGCAGGTACTGTCTTGTTTTGGTACCCACGATTAGAATCGTGGGCTTCTCAAGAATTTCAGTGTGCCTGCACCAACGTCATAAATAAATTTTCCGAATATAGGTTGAATTACTTCCTGCTCACAATCCTCAGCCTCCTTTTTCCCTTAGTCTTGTTAGCCACCGCGGCCAAAGCGGAAGAAGGGACGAGAGAAAGCCCTGCCGACACTGTCCACTATGCTGCCGAAAGTATAGACTGTCACTTTGAACAGGACACCACCATAGTGCTTGTAGGCAAGGCCAAGGTAGTGTACCGGGATATGGAGTTGAAAGCAGGGAAGATCACCTACTACCCAGGCCAAGAACTGCTCTGCGCCGAGGGCTTGCCCGACACATCGGATGGAGAACTTGAATTCGTAGATCCCCCGGTTCTCCGAGACAAAGAAGGGACAATAAGAGCCCTGAACCTGACCTATAACTTGAAGACCAAGAGGGGAACACTGGTAAAGGCACGGACAAGCTACGAAGAGGGATTTTACACCGGCAGCCAGGTGAGAAAGGTGGGTGAAAAAACCTTACACATTCTAAGGGGCACCTACACTACCTGCGACCTCAACCGGCCTCACTATCACTTCTGGAGCCGGCAGATGAAGGTGGTAATGAATGATAAGGTTGTTGCCAAACCAGTTGTTTTTTATGTGCGAAAGGTGCCAGTTTTCTGGTTGCCGTTCATAATTTTCTCCATCAGAAAGGAGAGACACTCCGGTCTGCTAATCCCCCGCTACGGGAGCAATAACATTGACGGAAGATATCTGCATAACTTAGGCTACTATTTTGCGCCCAGCAGCTACTGGGACACTGTGGTCAAGGGGACTCTCCGGGAACAAACTGGCTGGATGCTGCGATCTGAACTCCGTTACCACCTCCGGGGCCGACTCCGGGGTGCCATCACCGGCTCTTTCGACAACAGGAGCACAGGGACAGCACAGGGAAGGGCATGGAAGTTGGGTTTTTCTCACTCTCAGAGATTAAGTCCCACTATGAACCTGCGGGGCAGGGGCGATTTCTACAGCAACAAGGACTTCTCCGTAAATAATAGCACTAACATTTACAACCGCTTGAACCGCACCCTCAGGTCGTACCTCTCCTTCGACAAACAGTGGCCCGGGTCGGGAAATAGCATTAGCTTAACTGCCTCCCACAGCAGAAACTTAGATACCGATGAAACAAGCCTGTATTTGCCCCAAATCAGTTTCCGCAAGGCCAGAGCACCTATCCTGAAACCACCAAAGGGGAAACATACCCCCGCCAGATGGTATCAGTTAATTTATTATTCCTTCAGTTCTGACTTCTCTCATTTAAGACAAGAACGAACAAGTGGTAACGATAACAAGATCAAGGCTAACACATACCTCAATGTCTCTACTGCCCAGAAATTTCGGGGCTGGCTTCACCTGCGACCGTCAGTTGCCTGGAGGATGAACGGTTTTCAGACCAAGGGGGAAAAGTTCCACAGGCAGGAGAACTACAGTCTTGCCCTCTCTGCCAACACAACCCTGTATGGGTTTTTTCAGCCCCGGGTGGGGAACCTCAGAGCCATCAGACATGTGGTCAAACCCAGTGTCTCTTTCGCATACTCTGCGAATGCAGAACAACAGGGGTTCTCTTATGATTTCGGAAGGATAAAAAACCCTCAGACTCGGGTAAGGTTCAACCTATCGAATATCTTACAGACCAAAATAGGCGAGGGGAAAAAACAGCGGAAGTTCGATCTGGCAACCTGGGGATTCTCGACCAGCTATGATCCCAAAGCCAGAGAAGAAAAGCTCTCAGATTTGGTTACCAATGTGAGAGTCAGTCCGGCCAGGGTCTTTGAGGTGATTGTAAATTCAACTCACGGCTTTTACACCCCCGATGGAGAATTTCACCCCTTTACCCCCCACTTAAAGAGAGTAAACCTTACCACCTCTCTTCGACTGAGAGGAAAAACAGGCAGAAAGACTGTTCCAGCAGAAAGTAGTCCCACAGAGGGGATAGAGGAGGTTGCTGGCTACACTTCCAGCCGGGTGAAAGGAACCGAAACACCTTCCATTAGCAGAAATATCCCTTACCAATTTGGGGTTTCCTATCGTTACTCGCTGGTAAAATCCACTGGGGCACTGACCCCGGTGGTGCAGTGGATAAAGGGAAACCTCAGTTTTTCTCCTACCTCAAAATGGCGAATAGACTGGTGGGTGAATTACAATCTGAAGAAGGGGAAAATCACCACTCAGCAGGTATCCATTTACCGAGATTTGCACTGCTGGGAAGCCAAATTAGTCTGGATGCCCAGCGGATACCGTCGTGGCTACTATTTTAGAATAAACATTAAAGCTATGCCAGAAATAAAGATAGAGAAAAAGAAAGGGATAGTGGGCTTTTAGGTGAAAAAAAAGTGTTGACAAATTGCTCGTCTCCTGCTATAATTAGCAACAGCTCCTTAGCTCAAAATGGAAGGAGGTGACAAGATGACCAGAGAGGAGTTAGTGGCCGAGGCGGCAAAGGATGCAGGAGTGACCAAAAAGGTGGCCAATACAGTGATAGTTTCTGTATTAGACACCATCACCGATACTTTAAGTATGGGCGACAAGGTCACCCTGGTAGGATTCGGGACATTTTTGACAGCTCAGAGGGCAGCCAGAACTGGCAGGAACCCTCGTACAGGGAGGGAGTTGCGTATTCCCGCTACTGTCGTCCCGAAATTCAGGGCTGGGAAGAAACTTAAGAAAGCGGTGGCTTAAGGGGATTAGTGGCAGCCCCAAAAGAGTCCCGCAGAGGTGCGGGACTCTTTTTTTATCAGGA
>DAOVDP010000088.1 GCA_030669445.1 Candidatus Latescibacterota bacterium
AAAGGTACCGGTGCCTGTCTCCAACGACATCGGGGGGTGGTCGGTGGACAGCTATTACGTGAGCAATATGATCCTGAATTGTGACGTGCTTATCAGCGTGGCGGCTATGAAGGTGCACGATATCCCCGGGGTGTCGTTGTGTCACAAAAATTACATGGGCACGGCCTCCAGGGTCATGTACGGAACCTACGGTTGGTGGCTTGCCGATCTACACGCTCAACCTGGGGGCCCGGATGCGGTCATTCCGGATCTCTTCAGCTATCACCCTGCCGATTACGCCATCATCGGGGGAGCCTGGGGGTTGGAGAGCGGGCCCCATGTGACCCAGGGGGGAAGACCTATTCGGACGAATATGGTCATCGCGGGGCAGGACCCCGTGGCGGTGGATGGTGTGACGGCCACGACGATGGGATTCAACCCCTGGGACATTGAGCACCTCCGCCGCTCCGCTGCCAAAGGATATGGGACGTTGGATATGGACTATATCGCCGTGCGAGGGGATACCATAGATAAGGTTAAGATGGACTTCGACAAGGCCGCTCTCCAGGGGGTAGGTTTTTACTACGGACGGGGGAACAGGGTCTGGTTGATCCATGGGGTGCATCAGGAAGCGGATTTGGACCGGGATTTCTTAGGCGGCGAAGCGGATGTCCGGCCGTCTGAGGGAGAATCCGCCAGCGGCCAGGTCTGGACGAAAATGATCAGTTCGGAGAATAAGGTTGATCTCAAGAGGTATTTCTATGAGAGGTATGGGAACTACCAGACCGATGTGATATCCTATGCCTTCACTTACGTTTCCTCTGAAATCGATCAGTCAGGTTTTCTGTGGGTGGGCTCGGACGATGGGGTAAAGATCTGGCTGAACGGGGAACTGGTCTGGACCAATCCGAGTTCCCGCTCCCACAGACTGGCGGAGGACAAGGTGCCTATCGTGCTCAAGGCGGGTGAGAACCGCCTGCTGGTCAAGATCAAGAATGAACTGGGGAATTATGCCTTCAGCCTGGCCGTCGTGGATGAGGATGGGGATACATTGCCTGGGATTTACTGTCATACAGAGCTTCTGACCGGTGTGGCGGAATCCACCGGGGTAGGAGGGAGGCCCGGAGATTTTGCCCTGATGCAGAACTATCCAAATCCGTTCAATCTGAGCACCACGATCCGATTTGACTTTCCCCAGGCAGGTGTAGTGGACTTGTCGGTGTATAACGTCCAGGGGCAGCGAATTCGGAGACTGTTGGGTGGCCAGCAGGAAGCCGGACATCACTGGGTGGTCTGGGACGGGAAAGACGAAGCGGGTCGGGAAGTAGCCAGTGGGGTCTACCTCTATCGGCTGGAAACGGGGGGCTTTATCGGGACCCGGAAGGCCCTGTTGCTTCGGTAAGGGAATGGGGGAAACGTGGTCCAGTGACTGGACGTTTTCCCCTGTATTTTGCCCTGGGCGAGATTCTGATACTCCAGGTTATTTTTGATAATCTGCCTCTGAAAAAGCCCGTTTCGAGGTTTTAGACCACGGGTACATTTTGTAGCCCAGTTATCTTGACCGGGCTTTTTCTTTTTGAGTATGGTCTGATGCCGTACGAAAGGTGTCTTGTGCCAGTTATGAGAGCTTCCCTTCCTATTGCCCAGCCTGCCTGTGTCATATCTGGCATGGCACACAGGCAGGATACTTAGAGGCAGTTGTCCTTCTGGATTTGCACCGGTTGCCTGTAAGATTCGGGACTTATAAGAGGTAAAAAACAGTTGACAAAGCAGGATCATTGGGCTATCTTCTACGAAGAAATGTGGTAGCTTCAACTCAGCTTTCGCGGTGATAGGTTAACGTTGCATACTTGCGGTTTCTGACTCCGCTGAAAGTCGGGAATGGACCAAGTAATTCGCATCGTTTAGCTGCCGCCCCGTTGTCCGAAATTCCGAACCCGGCTCTGAGAGGTGAAAAAAAATGGATGCGAGAATAAAACATTTAGTAAATCAAATAAAAGGATACCTGATAAAGATGTATGGAGCAAGGATCAAGCAGGTTATACTATATGGTTCTCATGTAAGGGGAGAAGCTACGAGAGAATCAGATGTTGATGTACTTGTACTGGTTGATGAATCGCTCAATCCTCTTGAGGTCAGAAAAGGCTTGAGCGATCTTCTGTTTGACATACTTCTTGAAGAAAGTGAACTCATTTCAGTTATAGCAATTCCCGAGCATTTCTTTGAAAATTACAATTCTCCGTTTATGTTGAATGTGAAGAAAGAGGGCGTAGCGGCATGAAAGAGATAAAGGATCTTGTAGAGAAAGCGGACAAATTCCTAACTACAGCCGAACACGCTTTAGATATTAGAGATTATGATTCCTGTGTTTCAAGGTGTTATTATGCGATGTTCTTCACAGCAGAAGCGGTGCTTCTTACCGAGGGTTTCAGTGCTTCCTCCCACAAAGGCGTGATAAGTTTGTTTGGCGAGCATTTTGTAAAAACAGGAATTTTTGAAAGAAATTTGGGGAAAGCACTTAATGATGCCTATGACAAAAGACTTGTTGGAGATTATGGTGTAGGTCTTACAATTACTGAAGAGGAAGCAAAAGATCTGTTAGAAACAGGCCAGAACTTTGTTCAGGAGTTGACGAATCGTCTTAAAGGGTGGATAGAAACAGAGGGAGAAACATGAGCGGGTTCGTAACTCTTGCAATCTTTCGGATTGGTCGGTGCTAATGCACTCGGGCGACAGCGGATATGTGGCTATAGCCTTCGGCTTTCGCCCAAATCCCCGCTGCGCTCGCACTTCTCATATCAGCGAAACGTTATCTGCCATTGCTGGGGCCAGTCCTGTGTTTTCCCCGCAGCATAAGTTTCCCCCAGCATTTTAACATAGAGAATGAGATAACAGAATGACGGTTATCTTTGATAATCTGCCCCGAAAAAGCCCACTCCGAGGTTTTAGCCCACAGGGGCATTTTTGTAGCCCAATTACCCCAACTGGGCTTTTTCTTTTTGAGTGTGGTCTGATGCTGCACGAAAGGCATCTTGTGTCAGTTCTAAAAGCTTCCCCCACGCTGGCTAAGCTTCACTTATCATCCCTATCATCAAGGCATCAGCTCTGAACGGAGACTACCGAGAACAGTGAAGAATAGCTGAAGAATAACGCAATATAAGGAGAAAAAATGACCTATCAAGTGAAATACAGTCACGAATCAGCTCCTAAAATAGGAGTGGTGGCTAACTCCATCGAGGCTTTCAATGAGGAGGCAAAAGAGGTCACTGAGGGACAGTTTATTAATCTCTTTGAGCAGTTCAAAAGAGAAGGCGTGATCAGTCAGGACTCTATTTACTACCCGAAACGGATTTTTGGGCCTCATGAAGCTTATGAGGTGGCTAAACTGTTTGCCAAGGAACAGGTGGAGGTGGTAGTAATTCTGGACAGTGCCTTTCCTAATGGGCATGTTCTCAGTACTATAGCGACCTATCCCTATTTGGCAAAGATTCCCCTAATCGTCACTGCCTCTCCAGAGGTGGATTTAGGGATTCCGGAGTGGGTATCCAATGCTTGGTGTGGGGTGATAATGAATAATTATGCCGCTAAGCAAATAGGACGCTATCTGTATCCCTTGGCTGGATTTCCCGATGAGGAAGAATATCAGGATGAGCTGAAGATGCTGTTGAATGTCTTTCACGCCGTAGCTCAGATGAGAAAGGACTTCCTGGGGAGATTTGGTGAGGCCCCCGGTGGATTCCATTCGGCCAGCGGAGATCAGTTGGTTTATGCGGAGAAGTTCGGGACAAAGGTAGAAACGATTGACCTGACGGCGGTTATGAATGCTTATAAAACTGGTATAGCTACGGGATACAAGGGGAGAATCACCTTCAGCGACAAAGAGGTAGAGGAAATCTTAACGGAGATGCGGCAGGGCCGGATAATTCTTGTCGAGGAGAGTTATTTGGAAAAAGCAGCCAGGTTATACCACAGTCTCAGGGCCATAATTAGGGCTAATGGATTTACCTCCATTGCCCTCAGATGCTGGCCGGAGATGAATGAGACCTACATCAATGTCACTCCCTGTTTTGCAATGACGTGGCTTTTGGCTAAAGGAGATGTCAGTGCCGCCAGTTGTGAATCCGACTGGCCTACAGCAGTAGCACAGAGTCTGGGCACTTATCTTTCCGGAAAACCCGCCGCCTGCCTTGATTTCGTTAACTATACCGGAGACTGCGAAATTGTCCAATTAGGCACTGCGGAGTGGGGATTGCCGGGTATATGGCCCCCAATGATGAAGTGTTGCTCAAGGAGATTTCGAATAATGGAGGCAGGGTAAGCGAGGACTTAAAGGAGAGGATCTTAGCGGCCAAGGTTAGAGTGAACGACGCCTTGGCAGAGCACAGCGTCCTCAGGCAGGTGGGCATGAAGATTGGCCCCGTGCATATCGGGCAGTTCCAGTATGGAAAGAAGACGGGCATTAATCTGATTCGGGATCGGTCTGGAAAGTTCAAGATGCTCGCCTTTACGGGAGAGAATAGCAAAGATACTGCCAAGGGAATGCTCTATTCTGCCGCTGATGTCAAAGTAAAAAATTACAGGAGGCTCAATCAATTGATATTGGAGCACGGTTTTTCCCACCATTTAGCTATGGCCTTTGGAGATATTTCCAGAGAACTGAAAATATTATGCGACTATTATGATATCGAATGTATCTCACCTGATCAGGATTGAAGAATAATAGGTAGCCACTAAGACTCGAAGACACAAAGTTTTTTGGATGTTACAAGAATATTATGAATCTCAAAATCCAGTTATGAGATGATTTTTTGATTCTAACACTCTTAGTGGCTTCGTGCCTTAGTGGCAAAAGCTTATAAATAATCTATAATAAGGAGGCAAATCATGGCTGAAGAAAAAGAGCTCACTCCGGAGGAGCAAGATCGCATCCGCCGGATGAGATGGTGGCACCAAGCCAAGTTTGGGATGTTCATCCATTGGGGTCTTTACAGCGTGATCGGAAGACACGAATGGGTGATGGAGATGGAGGCTATCCCGGTCGCCGAGTATGAGCAGTTGACAAAGCAATTCAACCCGAAGCCGTTCCCTGCTCGAGAATGGGCGAAGCTGGCCAAACGGGCCGGAATGAAATACATGGTGATGACCACGAAACACCATGAGGGCTTCTGCCTGTTCGATACGCAGTACACCGACTATTGCGCCCCGAAGGTCTGCGGACGCGACCTGGTGGCGGAGTTTGTGGAGGCGGCGCGCTCAGAAGGGCTGCGTGTCGGGTTCTATCACTCGTTGATGGACTGGCACCATCCCGACGGTGCGCGGTGTGCGGAGGATGAGGCTGCTCGCAAGCGTTTCATCGAGTACATCCATGGACAGGTGCGGGAACTCTGCACCAACTACGGAAAGTTGGATATTCTCTGGTACGACGTGAACTGGCCGCTGAGCGCAGAGGGATGGGAGTCGGCAAAGATGAATCGCATGGTTCGTGAGCTTCAGCCGGACATCATCATCAACAACCGTTCGGGAGTGCCGGAGGATTTCAGCACGCCGGAGCAGCACATAACTGCCGAATCCGCAGGCCGT
>DAOVDP010000046.1 GCA_030669445.1 Candidatus Latescibacterota bacterium
AAGTAGCGAAAAGATTTACCTAAGGCTGGGATTTGAATTCTCAGAGCTAATTTTGGAGAGCAACCATCCTCTTACCCGAGCAAAAAACTGCCCTGCCAACTCCGATCGGTAGTCGGGATATGTCCAGTCTAAGGGTTGAAATGCTCCGTGACGGTAGATGAGCGTGACTTCGGCGAATATCCCTCCGCCCAAGTAGATGCGATGGTTGTAATTCTTGGTAGTGGCCAGGACCAACTGAGCAGGTGCGAGATAACCCGGATCTATATTGACCAGCCGTCTCAGCTCTTTTCCCTGTCTGTTGGCCATATTTTCCTCCAGCCTGTTAGTTGTGGTCTTGATTCTCGACAGGCTGTCCATTTCTATAAGTTCAGCGAAACTTACGAACTGTTTAATCAACCCTTTTCCCATCTCCTTCTCATAATACGAGGAGTAGGTGAAGGGGTAAGTCTCGCTCTCCAGTTCTACGCTGCCAAACTCTTCTACAAGAGGAGCTTTTATCTCTTCCAGTCGCGAGAGGGTGTTGGCCATTAGGGCCATAATTAGCGCAACTGGCTTGGGATAGACAACTCTGCCCATTGTTCCTTATAGTGGGGAGAAGATAAGAACAGCTCAATCCAGAACTCAGTTGTCGACACAATTCGTACAAACGGTTCCTGAACCCAAGAGAATTATAAGAAAAAGTATGAGCTGTAGCTTCAGTTTTTTTTTGAGATAATTTGGCTACTTCAATCCCATAAACTGCCGTCGGTAGGGGAATTCGTCCTCGTAGGGTGTGCCACCCTGAAAGCTGTATCCCATTATTTTTCGATAGGATGTTCTCACTTTCCGCTCAGCAAACCGCCTGGATTGCCTCCCTCAGGTTTACTTTTCCCTCATAGAGGGCCTTCCCCACAATTACCCCTTCTATCCCGAATCTTTCCAACTGGGCAACCCGTATGATGTCCTTCCCGCAGCAGATACCCCCGGAGAGGATCACCTTGAGGCCGCTTTTTTGAGCCAACATCTTTGTTGCCTCAGTATTAGGCCCAATCATTGCCCCATCACGAGAGATGTCGGTGTAGATAATCCGCTCAATTCCTGTCCGCCTCATTCTGAGAGCCAATTCCAAGGCAGAGGTCTCCGAGAGTTCCTCCCAGCCTTTAACTGCTACCATCTCCTGTCTGGCATCGATCCCCACCACGATCTTCCCCGGCCCGAAACGCTCGACTGCCCTGTTAACTAAATCGGGGTCTGAGATCGCCGCAGTGCCCAGGATTATGCGGTTCAATCCCAGGGAAAGCATTCTGACTATGCAGCCCATATCCCGAATACCTCCGCCTAATTCTATCGGAATGTGAATCTTGTGGACAATCTCTTTTATGATATCTATATTCTGCGGCTCTCCCTGGAATGCTCCGTCTAAGTCTATTAAATGAAGGTACTGAGCGCCCTCACTTTCCCAGTTGAGAGCCATTTTCACCGGGTCGTCTGAATAGACAGTCTGCCGATGTTTCTCTCCCCGGAGCAGGCGGACGCATTTTCCATCTTTTAGGTCTAAAGCGGGTATGATTACCATCGTGGGCTCTTTTTGCCAGTAATTCAGGCAATAGTCCTTCCGTTGTCTGGAATCTTAGCTCACTTCATACTTTTTATGCGTAGTTCTCTGGACCTTTCTGTAGCTGCCTCAACGGCGCTTATGAGGGCATCTCTAAACCCCTTCGCCTCAAGCTGATGTAGGGCTGCGATGGTCGTTCCCCCGGGAGAGGTTACCTTCTCTCTGAGCACGGCTGGGTGTTCCCCGGTTTTGGTGGTCATCTTCGCAGCTCCCGAGACAGTCTGCACTGCCAGTTTCAAGGCGAGTTTCCGAGGGAGTCCTGCCTTTACACCACCGTCGGAGAGGGCCTCGATCAGGGTGAAGACGTAAGCAGGGCCACTACCTGAAAGTCCAGTGACAGCATCCATCTGCTGTTCTTCTACCACTACTGTCTCTCCTACCGAGCCCAGTATTTCGGAAACTAATTGAATATGATGCTCTTTCACATTCTTGCCCCAGCAGAGTGCAGATATCCCCTCTCGAATCAAGGCGGGCATATTGGGCATAACCCGGACCACCGGCACGTGTTGAGGTAATTGTGCCTCGATAGAAGAGGTGGTAACCCCGGCAGCCACAGAGATGAGGAGTTTCTGGGGGGTTAGAACTTGGGCAATCTCCTCCAACACTCTGTTAACTACTCCTGGTTTAACCGCCAGGATGATGATCTGGGCAGCCTCGGCTGTTTTCCGGTTCTCTCCTGAGATGTTGACTTTCCAGTTTTCTTTGATTGTTCTCAGCTTAGCGGTGTCAACATCAGTGATAGTTATCTCCTGGGCTGAGGTTAATCCTGCCTCTATAATCCCAGCAGCAAGAGCTTGCCCCATATTGCCAGCACCTATGATTGCTATTCTTTTCATCTGTCTAAATCTATGCAAATCTTTCTGGTTTTATTTTGCCTAAATCTCAGTATACAAAGGTGAGCCAGCCGTACCGATCCTCTTTTTCACCAGAGGTGATGGCCTGAAATTCTTTCTGTAATTTCTCCGTTATCGGCCCTCTCTGTCCATTTCCTACCGGGATTCTATCGACTGAACAGACTGGTATGATCTCGGTTGCGCTGCCGGTAAAAAATATCTCGTCGGCGATGTAGAGCATCTCTCTGGGCAGCTGTTGTTCATTCACCACTATGCCCAGGTCCTTGGCCAAGGTGATCACTGTATTTCTGGTGATTCCAGACAAGATGGAGGAGGCAAGAGAAGGGGTGAACAGCACCCCGTCTCTGGCCAGAAAGATATTTTCTCCGCTGCCCTCGCTGAGGTAGCCGTATGAGTCTAAGGCAATTCCCTCTACGTAGCCATCGGTTAAGGCTTCCAATTTGATTAGTTGGGAGTTCATATAGTTAGCAGCCACCTTTGCTGAGGCTGGGAGGGTATTGGGAGCCATTCTGTTCCACGAGGATACCCGGACAGCGACCCCTTTTTGATCGGAATCCGCCCCCAGGTATTTCCCCCATCTCCAGGTAGCGATGGCCACGTCAATTGGACAGGGGGTGGGATCCACTCCTAAGGAATTATAACCTCGAAATACAATAGGCCGCACATAACAGCTACGCAGCCGGTTAGCGCGGATTATCTCCAGGACAGCCTGAGAAAGTTCCTCTAACGAATAGGGGATCTTCATTCGGTAGATCTTACAAGAGTCAAAAAGGCGGCGCAGGTGGTCTCTTAAGCGGAAACAAGCAGCCCCTCGCTCAGTTTCGTAGCACCTAAAGCCTTCGAAGGCACTGGAGCCATAGTGAACAACATGGGAGAGCACATGTATGCGAGCATCGTCCCAATTTACTAAGTTGCCATTGAACCATATCTTTTCCGCTTCTGGAAACGCCATTTTTCTCCTCCCTGATTTTATCTTATGTAATCCATTGGCCACAAAGACACTGAGACACCAAGATTAAATAATAGATCTCTGTCATCTATTCCCTTTTGTGTCTTTGTGCCTCAGTGGCCCAATGGTTATGGTCTTACCTTATATTTTTCACGCGAAGTTGAATTCTCTTTTCTCCCTGCCACTGGTCTTCCTCAATCACATATACCATGTCCAAATTCTTCTCTCCAGGGATAAGACGATAGAGTAAGTAGCCCATTCTGAAGCCGATACAATTGAAGACACTTCCGCCCTGACGTACCTTAAATCGGAGGTGTTCCTTGCCCACTATCATCGGGGTGCCCACCACTTCTAAGTTCCTGGAGACCATTACCGGTCTCATATTCTGGGGACCATAGGGGGCGAAATATCTGAGCAACCCGAGCAGTCGGCTGTCGATCTGACCGAGATCAAGTTCAGCATCAATCTTGAGCTTAGGTATTAACTGCTCGGGGCTCAGCACCGACCTTGCCACCGCCTGGAAATTCTCTCTAAACTGATCTATCTTCTCCCTCTTCATAGTGAGTCCAATGGCATATTTATGCCCTCCGAAGCCCAGAAGGTCTGATTCACACCTTTTCAGGGCCTTGTAGATGTTGAAATCTGGGATGCTGCGGCCCGAACCCCTTCCCTCTTTTCCATTCAGGGCTATCAGTATGGTGGGAAGATAGAATTCCTCGGCGATTCTGGAGGCCACAATTCCGATTACCCCAGGATGCCAGCCCTCGGAGTGAAGCACGATGGCGGGGTTAGATTCCCGGTCGATACTCTCTTTTGCCATCTGGAAAGCCTCTGAGAAGATCTGTTCATTTGTGCCTTTTCTCTTTCTGTTTTCCGACTCCAGTATCTTGGCAATATTGCGAGCCTGTACCTCATTTTCAGTGGTCAGGAGCCTCACTGCTCGTCCGGCACTTCCCATGCGTCCCACTGCATTAATCCGCGGGGCGATGTTAAAAACCAAGTGTCCCGTGCCCAAAATTCTACCAGTTAACCCGGTGTTTTCTAAGAGAGCCCTGAGTCCAAGATTACTGGTAACCGCTATCCTATCTATTCCGTGTTTGGCCAGCACTCGGTTCTCACCTCTGAGGGGCACGATATCGGCAACCGTTCCCAAGGCTGTCAAATCGAGATGTTCGTACAGCTGGTTCTCATCCAGCTTTCTCTTCTGAAAGAGGGCCTGAGCCAGTTTGAATGCCACCCCTACGCCAGCTAATTCCTTGAAGGGGTAGGAGCAGTCGTCCCGTTTGGGATCGAGCACTGCGACCGCTTCGGGAAGTTCCTCTGCTGGCTGGTGATGGTCGGTGACAATAACATCAATACCCAGTTCCTTAGCCAGTTGTATCTCCTCGACTGCGGTTACACCACAGTCAACTGAAATAATCAGAGATACCCCTTTTTTTTTGGCCTCCTTAATACCTTCCACAGAGATACCGTAGCCTTCGGTCAACCTGTCTGGGATGTAGAAGGAGGGATTAGCGCCCAAAATCTTCGAGATTTTCAGCAAAAAGGACACAGCTGTGACTCCATCGACATCGTAATCGCCATAGATCATAATCTGCTCTTCGGAGTCTATCGCCTTGCTGAGTCGTTCTACAGCCTTTTCCATATCTGTCATTGTAAATGGATCGTGCAGATCTTCCAGCGAGAGCCGTAGAAATTTTTTCGAGTCTTCAAAATTCTCTATACCCCGGTTCCAAAGAATCCGAGCGATAATCAACGGCACTTTGAGTTCCGATGCCAACCTCTCCAATTGTTCTTGGGGAGGTTCTGGGGGGAAAACCCAACGCTGTTCCAGTCGCATGTTTTCTGATTCTTGCATTATTCACACAGTCGGTAAACTAAGAGTTCCATTATAAGCCGTGGGTTCTGATAGCTTCGCTTCAGGTTGTTATCGGCTTGCAACAGTGCATCCAATCCTTCTTTCGTCCGGACCTCAGAGAAATCCTTCGCCTGATCTAAAAATCGGTCCAAAAAGTAAGAGTGTATACCTATCTTCTTTCCTATCTGTTCAGGAGGCAGATGCTCTTCTATGCCTTTTTTGGCCCTGATTATATTCTTCAAATACCTGGTGATCATAAATATGATATGGGTGGTATTTTCTCCTGCCTCTAACATTCGATCCAGGACGAACAACGCTTTGTCCTTCTGGCGGATTCCGATGGCGTTCATCAATTCAAAGACACTGTTTTTCTTGGTAATACCTACTACCTTCTCCACATCCTCTCGGGTAATCAAGGGAGTTTGCTTCACGAACAGGCAAAGTTTATCGATCTCATTTGCCAAGGCCCACAGGTCTGTGCCCACACTGCTGTGAAGCAGATCCACTGCGTCTTCCAATATCCTTTTCGCCTTTTCTCTCACTCTCTGTTGAATCCAGGCAGGGATTTTATTGTCATAGAGAGGTTTAAATTCCACTGCCCATCCATTGACTCTTATTTGACGAAATGAGGCTTTGCGGAAATCAACTTTTTCGGCATCTAATATCAAAGAAGTAGGAAGATCAGCGGCAGTGACTGTGTTGACCAACTCTTTCAGTGTCTTGGAAGGAAGTCTATCGCACTCCTTTACCACGACCACTCTTCGTTCTGCCATTAAAGGAAATGAAGAAACTACATCTACTAATGTGTCCAGATTTACATCCTCGGCGTGGAAGACGTCGAGGTTAAAATCCTTAGTGGCAGGGTCTATAATGGCTGGAATCAAAGCAGAGAAAGCCTCTTGACGCTGGAACCCCTCTCCAACCAGCAGGTAGATCGGCAGAAAATCCTTCTGTTTAACCGAAGTAAGCAGTTGCTGATAAGTCACTCCTTTCCTCCATCAAGCAAGTCAGAAAGAGGACTTTTTTTGTCTTCATGAGTTTTCCTTGAGTGTGCATCCTTTTCCTCAGGTGCGTTAGCCTTCCTATACATCTTTACCGCCTCGTCGTGACGCCCTTCTTTATCATACAAAAGTGCTAACTGCCAAAACGCACTTCTGTTATGCGGATCTTTTTCTAACAGTTGTTCAAACACTTCAATAGCCTTCTTATGTCTCTGTAGCTGGCTGTAAGAGGTGCCAAGGTAGTAATAAGATTTTGTATATTCGGGATCAATAGCTGCTGCTTTTTCCAACTCCAAGATTGCCCTTTCGTACAGTCCCTTTTTATAGAGAGCCACACCCATATTGTAATGAGCATCAGCGCAGGTGGGATCAAGTTCCAAGGCCTTTTTAAATTCTTCCTGGGCCATATCAATCATTCCCATCTCCCAGCAGACTGCCCCCAGATTGTAATGCGCTTCTACATTATTTGGTTGAAGCTTGATCACTTTGTTATACTCCTCTGCTGCCTTTTGATATTCGCCCAGCGATTCGTAGGTTAAGCCCAAACCAATCCGTGCCTTGAACTCTCGGGGTTCTTGGTTCAGAATAGAGTTGTATATTTTCACTGCCTTGAGAGCATTGCCCTCATCGACCTCAGTCCTGGCCTCCTGGAGACGATGTTGTAAATCGGCACCAACTTTCTGTCCAAAGGTCTCTAACACTGCCTCCTTGAGCTTGGGGTAAGGTTCAAACCGGGGTTCGTCCCTGGGGGGAAGTTGCAACCTCTCTCTGGTAGCTGGGTGAACAATTGCCCGCCCTTTCCTGCGTACCACTTTAAAGTTCCCGAATCCTCGCAGTTGTAGGAGTTCGTGTTTTTTTACGGCCTCTTTTATCACCGAGAGCATCGATTCGACTACCCGGGTTACCGTGGTCTTTTTGCATCCCGATAGATCTATAATCTGTCTGATTATCTCTGCCTTTCTCATTTTCTCTGCTCCCCCGTTCTTTCCCTGAAGGAGTACGTTTGGGATTTGCGCCGGTTATGATTTCTCTTCAGAATCCTTTATCTCTCGAAAGTCGGCATCTTCTATCTTTGATTTGTCGATACCTGCATTGCGAGAAGATTTCCCTTCTTTGTGGAATTTGGGAATATTCCCTGTTCCTCCCAAAAGAAAGCTGATTGCCTTGTAGAGCAAATAGAAGATCACCCCCCAGAGCAGTATTCTAAGAAACATCTTAACCTACATCTCCCTTTAAGTTGGGAACTTACATCCTCTCTGGTGTTTCCATTCCCAGGAGTCTAAGTCCCTTCCCCAGTACTGTCCTGATGCACCAAACCAGAAGCGCCCTGGCTTTACTGGTCTCCAGATCCTCAGAGAGCACCCGGAAGTGATTGTAAAATCGGTTACTTGCTTCGCAGAGATCCAGAAGGTAAATGGTCACCACTGAGGGCTCGTATTCATCGGCTGCATGCTTGACGGTCTCCGGAAATCTGCTTAACAACCTGACAATCTCTGTTTCCATATCTGAGTTGAGCAGACTGAAGTTCACGTTATCGTCCACCTGGCAGCCGTATTTTCTGAGGACGCTGGAGAACCGGGCGTAGGTGTATTGAACATACGGCCCTGTCTGTCCGTTGAAGTTCAACATCCTATCCCAGGAGAAGTCCACATCCTTCATTCTCTTGGTGCTCAGATCATTGAAGACAATAGCGCCAATCCCCACCTGGGTGGCGATCTTTCGCTTACCCTCCAACTCCGGGTTTTTCTCTTCTATTATCTTCTCTGTCAG
>DAOVDP010000150.1 GCA_030669445.1 Candidatus Latescibacterota bacterium
TAATCTTAGATTATACTGCCTAAATGCCGTTTTATATTACGGCAATGCAAATTTTCTGTTGCAATTGTGGAATAAATACAGTGTCTTAATCAAAAACAGATGAAATATTGAAATCGACAAATACTGAAGGGGAGGTCAACCTATGAAACTTCTCGATCAAGTCCGCCGCTGTGGCCCGAAAGAAACATTGCTCAATACGCACTGAGCAAGCGTATGTCGCTTGGATAAAGCGATTTATACTATTCCACGGAAAGCGCCATTCAAAAGATATGGGAGACAAAGAGATTGCGCAATATATTTCTCGCCTCGCCACTGAAGAGAAAGTTGCCGCAAGCACCCAAACCCAGGCTCTCAATGCCTTCGTCCACAATGATCTATGCACCGGAGCGCCGTTAGTCTCCCTCTCTCGTTGACATCCTCTCTGCCCACAGAAAATCAAAGTCCGCTGAGATTTTTGAGTCTTCTCGATCCTCTCAGCGGACTCTGCAGAATCGCACCCTCCTCAAATATTTGAGCTTGTTTCTATCCGTAATGAGGATAGAAATGAGTATTTCCTGCTCCCGAACACGCCATTGATCTCCGTACCGGGGTGGAACTTACTCTTATTTCTTCTCTTCTTTTTCCTCCTCCGCTGGCTTAGCCTCTTCTTTCTTCTCCTCAGCCTTTACCTCTTCTTTAGCTTCCTCCTTTGGCTCTTCTACCTTTTCTTCCTTCTTTTCTTCTTCCTCTTCTTCTTTTCTCTCTAATAGGTTTTCGTTATCCTTCTTTTTCCTTAATGCCAGG
Organism: Candidatus Latescibacterota bacterium; assembly: GCA_030669445.1. GTDB lineage: Bacteria > Latescibacterota > MVCY01 > MVCY01 > MVCY01 > MVCY01. The sequence goes on from DAOVDP010000150.1 coordinate 784, forward strand.
TAGATCAGCGTCTGACCGGCACTGTAGGTGGCAAAGCTGTAAGAGAAAGCGAAGAAGATAACCAAGATGAGCATAATCCCAGCGATGACCCCTGAGACCAACACCGTACCACTGGCATCCTGTGCCTTGCTGAAGTCCGGCAAGAAGCACTGGCAGTAGGGGATTTTGCTCAGGATGAGCTCAAATGTCTTACAGGTAGGGGCAAAGGTAACAGCCTCTTTGGTCATCACAACTAACTTGTTGCCCATAAAGAAACGAGGGAACCATTGCATCAGACCTAAGGCGTTAACTGTGAAGATGGCGAAGATCCAGGAGGATAGACCAAGAGTAAACGCCAGCCAACCCTGATAGACGATAAACCTCCACGGCTGACTCCAGATGGTAGAGAAGGACTGGGTGATGGTTTCCACTGTATCCTCACCCGTGGTGGCCGCGATAGCCGGGGAGAGTGTCAGGGAGATAGCCAACACCAACCCCACGAACAAGGTGAGGAAAGCCCCCCCGAAGATCAGCAGCGAGATAATGGAGAATCCCAGCTCGCCCACATAGGGAATTCTGCCCAGCAGCCCAAAGATGAGGGCCATAACTAACATAAAGACAATCATCACCAGAATGCCAATAGGGGAGAAGATGGTTGCCTTCCAGTGTTTGGCCACGAATTTCCTGGAGTCGCCCAGGGAATAAAAGTCGTCGCCTTTCAGTTGCTGGTAGCTGATCTTGGCCACTGCTGTAGCGGTCAGAAGCAGCACTACGACAGCGAAGAAGACACCAACTCCGTAAATGACCCAGCTGTACCAGGCGAACTTATCGGCCATTGCCAGAGGGAAGAGTTTGTAAGCCCTCCAAATAGTACCCCATCCCAGGCCGCTGGCTAACAGGGCGGCATAGGTGAGCACCAGATAACAAAGATAGGCGACGACTATCCCCAAAAAGGAGCCCCCCATTTTTTTGCCGCTCAATCCCAATCTGGCAGCTTTGAAGACATCACGGAAATCAAAATGTAACTCCGTCACTTTAAACCTCCTTTCAGTTTAGAAATGTATGTTAAAGGGTCACATTTTTCTTTAATATACACCACCTCGCTTTCGATGTCAACATTTTTTTGGATAATTCCCAGGCTCGGAATTTCACCCTCTACCAGCCCACGAATTTATTCGTGGGTCTAAAAAGCTTAACGGGGTAAAGGATTTCGACATGGTTACATCAACGTCACAAATTGATTTCTCCGAATATAGGTTGAACGGAGCTCACTGATTCTTCAGGGTCGCATGGGCTGCCGCCAGCCGGGCAATAGGAACTCGATAAGGGGAACAACTGACATAATCGAGCCCTACCCGGTGGCAGAATTCGATAGAGGCAGGATCACCGCCGTGCTCGCCACAGATTCCTACCTCTAACTCCGGGTTGCTCTGCCGTCCAGCCTTAACTGCTGTCTTAACCAGCATTCCCACTCCCTTCTGGTCCAATGTCTGGAAGGGATTAGCAGACAAGATCCCTTTCTCCACATACCGCATCAGGAACTTAGCCTCAGCATCATCTCTGGAGATGCCGAATGTGGTCTGAGTGAGGTCATTGGTGCCGAAAGAGAAGAAATCTGCTATCTTCGCTATCTCCCCGGCAGTGAGGGCAGCCCGGGGAATTTCGATCATCGTGCCAAATTTATAGTCGATATTCATTTCCCTCTCTTCCGTCACCTTTTTAGCGACCCTCTCTAATTGTTGGCGAACCGCTTTAAGTTCATTGACATGCCCGACAAGAGGAATCATAATCTCAGGATGAACATCGATGCCCTCTGTTTTGACCTCACAGGCGGCCTCAAGGATGGCGCGGATTTGCATCTGGATGATCTCCGGCATAACCAGACCCAGGCGGCAGCCCCGGAGTCCCAGCATAGGATTCTGCTCCCGCATAGATTCCACCGCCTGAAGCATCCGCTCCTTCTCTGCCAGTTCGGTTGTCCCCGGTGCCTTTAGCCGCAACTTGGTCACCTCGACCAATAGTTCATCGTGGTCGGGCAGGAATTCGTGCAGGGGTGGGTCAATCAGTCGGATGATCACCGGCAGCCCATCCATCGCCCTGAATATGCCCTTGAAATCCTCTCGCTGCAGAGGCAGGAGTTTATCTAAGGCAGAACGACGCTGCTGTTCTGTTTTAGCTAAGATCATCTTCTGCACGGTGGGCAGACGGTCGGTCTCCATAAACATATGTTCAGTGCGGCACAGTCCCACCCCCTGGGCTCCGAACTCCCTGGCTCGGGCAGCATCATTGGGGTAATCGGCATTTGCCCATACGCCCAGGCGTTTTGCCTGATCAGCCCAAGTGAGAAGAGTCTGCAGCTCCGGAGTCATCTGGGCCTCAATGGTGGGGACTTCTCCCAAAAAGACTCTGCCGGTGCTTCCGTCAATGCTGATTGTATCCCCTTCTTTGACTACGATATCGTCTATGGTAAACTGTTTGGCCTCCAGGTCAATGGAGATCTGGTCACAGCCGGCCACGCAGGGTTTGCCCATGCCCCTGGCCACCAGAGCGGCGTGGCTGGTAGCCCCGCCAACCTGGGTGAGGATCCCCTGAGCGCCGTAGAAGCCATGGACATCGTCAGGGGTGGTCTCGGGCCTGACCAGAATCACCTTTTCGCCTGCCTTGCCTCGCCTTTCGGCATCGTCGGCTGAGAAGACCACTGCCCCGGTGGCGGCCCCGGAAGAGGCATT
>DAOVDP010000056.1 GCA_030669445.1 Candidatus Latescibacterota bacterium
GAGATACGGAGAGGTCCTGCCCCAGGACACCTTTCGGGCGATTGAACACTTTCTGGTGGCCATCAAAGGGCCGCTGACCACACCGGTGGGGACAGGCTACCGCAGCCTCAATGTTGCCCTAAGACAGAGACTTGACCTCTACGCCTGCGTTCGGCCAGTGGCCCATCTGCCCGGTGTCCCCAGTCCGGTGACCCACCCGGAGCAGATGGACATAGTGATATTCCGGGAGAACACCGAGGATGTCTATGCCGGTATCGAATGGCCCAGAGGTTCGGAAGAGGGAGCGAAGGTTATCTCTTATCTGAACAAGGAGTTTGATCTTCACATCCCTCAGGATTCAGGGATTGGGATAAAACCCATCAGCCAGCGGGCAACCCAAAGGCTAGTGAGAAAGGCCATTCAGTATGCTATCGGACAGGGTCGCCGCAGCATCACGGTGATGCACAAGGGGAACATAATGAAATACACCGAGGGGGCCTTCCGGGACTGGGCCTACCAGGTGGCTAAGGAAGAATTTCCGGAGGAAACCGTCACTGAAAAAGAGGTCCGAGAGAAATACGGCGGGGAGGTGCCTCCGGATAAGGTGGTGATCAAAGACCGAATTGCCGACTCGATGTTCCAGCAGGTGCTCACTCGTACCGATGAGTATGATGTTATAGCCGCTCCCAATCTAAACGGCGACTATCTCTCCGATGCCTGTGCTGCCCAGGTGGGGGGCTTGGGAATGGCCCCGGGGGCTAATATCGGGGACTTCACCGCCCTGTTCGAGGCTACCCACGGCACTGCCCCCAAGTACGCTGGGCTGGATGTGGTCAACCCCAGCTCGCTCATCCTCTCCGGCAAGATGATGTTGGAGTATATCGGCTGGAACGAGGCTGCTGAGCTGACCCACAGCGCACTGGTCAGGACAATCCAACAGAAAAAAGTGACCTACGATCTGGCAAGACAGATGCAGGGAGCTACCAAGCTTAAAACCTCCGAGTTTGCTGCCGCGATTGTGGAAAATATGTAGAGAAACCATTCTGCCCTGTAAAATCTATCGCAGAGACGCAAAGACGCAAGGACCGCAGAGAGAAACAAGAAATATAATTGCTTGATTATTATCTTCTTTCTTTGCGTCTTGACGTCTTTGCGTTGAAATCAATGGCGTGGGCTTTTATGAATGAGTCAAGAGAAGCAATATAAAATGAGTCAAGAGAAGCAATATAAGATGGAGTTGACCGATGGATAAGGTTAGCATAATTGGCGCCGGGCAGGTGGGCGCGGCGACGGCGCTGTTCATCGCCCAGAAACAGATTGCAAATCTTCTGTTAGTAGATGTTGTGCCAGGACTTGCCCAAGGGAAAGCCCTTGACCTGTCCCAAGCTGCCCCCGTGGAGGGATATGGAATAAGAATAGCTGGGACAGAGAAGTTTGCAGAGATTGAAGGTTCTGAGATCGTGGTGGTCACCGCTGGGGTAGCTCGCCGGCCAGGGATGTCCCGCTTAGACCTGCTGGAGAAAAATGCCTCGATCGTCAAAGGCATTGCTGAAGATATCGCTAAATATGCCCCTTCGGCAGTGCTGATTATGGTGACCAATCCCCTGGATCTGCTAACCTACTTAGCCTGGAAGGTAACGGCTTTTCCTCCTCAGCGAGTGTTAGGACAGGCTGGGATACTGGATGGGGCCAGGTTCAGGCACTTCGTGGCCCAGGAGCTTGGGGTCTCGTGCCAGGATGTCTCCGCTATGGTGCTGGGAGGCCACGGCGACACGATGGTTCCCCTGCCCCGCTACACCTGTGTCTCCGGGGTTCCTATAACTGAATTGCTTTCAGCGGAAAGAATAGCCGAGCTGGTGGAGCGCACCCGCAGAGGTGGGGTAGAGATAGTGGCGCTACTCAAAACTGGCAGTGCTTCCTTTGCCCCCGGAGCAGCAGCAGCCCAAATGGTAGAAGCAATCCTGAGGGATCAGAAGTGCATACTCCCCTGTTCTGCCTGCCTTCAGGGAGAATACGGGATAGAGGACGTCTTTGTGGGAGTGCCGGTAAGATTGGGGACTCAAGGGGTGGAAGAGGTATTAGAGCTGAAACTGACTTCAGAGGAACTTAAGGCCCTACAGGCATCGGCAAAGGTCTACAAACAGGGAATCGAACAACTAACGCCGTATCTCTAAGGAACTACCATGGTAATCACGCTTCAACTGAAGCTGAGAAACAGACCCGGTTTTCTGGGAAAGGTCACCTCCACTATCGGCAAGGAAGGCGGTAACATTGGCAACATTGACACTGTGAACGCCGACCCCGATTTCATTACCCGAAAGATAACGGTGAATGTGATCGACGAACAGCAGGGCCAGAAGTTGGTGGAGGCACTTAACCACTTGCAGGGAGCGGAGGTGATCAGTGTCTCTGATGTCATACTCAATTTCCACAGAAAGGGAAAGATAAGTCTGACACCCAAGATGAAGATTAGGTCTCTGGCGGACCTGGGGGTGGTTTATACCCCTGGGGTAGCCAGGGTATGTGAAGTGATCAAACAAAACCCTCAAAAGGCCAGGGACTACACCATTGTGCAGAACACAGTGGCCATAGTTACAGACGGGACGGCAGTTCTGGGCCTGGGCGACATCGGTCCCCTGGCAGCTATGCCGGTAATGGAGGGCAAGGCTATGCTGTTCAAGGAGTTTGCCAACATAGATGCCTTCCCCATTTGTCTGGCCACAAAGGAAGTAGACCGCATCGTGGAGACGGTGGAGAACATATCCCCTGGGTTTGGGGGAATTAATCTTGAGGACATCTCTGCCCCCCGCTGTTTCAAGGTGGAAGCTAAGCTCAAGAAACGGCTCAACATTCCTGTGTTCCACGATGATCAGCACGGAACAGCGGTGGTGGTACTGGCAGGATTGATCAACTCTCTCAAAATAGTGGGTAAGGAAATGGGTGAAATCAGGATGGTGGTCAACGGAGCTGGGGCAGCAGGGTTAGCCATAGCCGGAATCTTGGCCGCTGTGGGTGTGGGACAGATTATCGTCTGCGACAGCAAGGGGGTGATCTACCAAGGCAGGAAAGAAGGGATGAACAGGTACAAGCAGCAAATAGCCGAGAGGACCAATCCAGAGAGGATAAAAGGTGGCTTAGCTAATGCCCTTAAAGGAAGCGATGTCTTCATAGGGGTTTCTGTTCCCGGAGTGTTAACCCTCGGCATGATCAGAAATATGGTCAAGGATCCCATTATTTTCGCCTTAGCCAACCCTGAGCCTGAGATCCAGCCGGAAAAGGCAGAGAAAGTAGCCAGAGTCGTTGCTACGGGACGCTCCGATTACCACAACCAAATCAACAATGTTCTCTGTTTCCCTGGAATATTCAGAGGAGCGCTGGATGTAGGGGCCAGAGAGATAAATATGGAGATGAGATTGCAAACTGCCTATGCGATCGCCAGCAGCATCTCCGAGGACCGACTGAGTGAGGATTACATCATCCCCAGCGTCTTCGATCCCAATGTGGTGCCTCGGGTGGCACAAGCGGTAGCTGAGGCTGCCCGCAGAACCGGAGTAGCAGTGGGACAGAACTGAGTATATTATCAATTAGCCTCTTAATCAACATACTTGTTTACTTTTTAGGAAATTGACCCTTTCTGAAAGCGGGGCGATTTGCCCCGGGGCATAGGGGGGAGTTGCGCTTTCCGTCAGTGGCCAACTGAACCAGAGCCAGCCTCTGTTCTCTGCGGGGCTTATCACCTCAGCAACTCGAGTAGGGACAGAACATTGTTCTGTCCCTACACCGTGTTACGCCTACGGAAAGCGCGCTTCTTTTGGTTACTTTTCTTCTAAAGAAAAGTAACATATAACGTTGTAGAATAAGAGGATTGCGTTCCCGAGATTCAAAGGGGTATGTCCCGAAAGAAGAAACGTGTGAAAGATCGGTTATAAACAATCGAGCCAAAGATGCGACAACTATCCACAGAGCTTATCACTGCCGAGGTGGCCCGGCTTTGTATTGAAGCCAATTACAACTTGGGCGGGGATGTAATCGAAGCACTTCGAAAGGCAGTTGAGCAGGAAGAATCACCTCTGGGCAAAGAGATCTTACAGCAGCTTCTCCAGAACGCCGAAATCGCCCGCAGAGAAAAGATACCTATCTGCCAGGATACTGGCTTTGTGGATATATTCTTGGAGATAGGTCAGGAGCTAAAAATAGTGGGGGGAGATCTGACTGAGGCGATAAACGAAGGAGTAAGAAAAGGATATAACGAGGGCTACCTGCGCAAGTCTATCGTCTCCGATCCCCTCGGCCGGATCAATACCGGGGATAACACCCCGGCGGTGATTCACACCGAAATAGTGCCTGGTGATAGGCTTAAAGTATCTGTGTTGCCCAAGGGGGCCGGCAGTGAGAATATGAGCGGTCTGGCGATGTTGAGGCCTGCCGATGGCGTAGAGGGGATAAAAAGATTTATTCTTGACTCAGTGGAAAAGGCGGGCGGTAATCCCTGTCCCCCGCTTATCGTGGGGGTAGGCCTGGGGGGAACAGCGGAGAAGACGCTCTATTTAGCCAAAAAATCCCTGCTCCGTCCGCTGGGCAGCCCCCATCCCGATTCTAAAATATCTCAGTTAGAACGAGAGTTGCTGGAGGAGATAAACGCAACAGGGATTGGTCCCTTGGGACTTGGCGGCAGGGTAACAGCGCTGGCAGTACACATCGAGAGCTATGCTTGCCATATAGCCAGCCTCCCGGTGGCGGTGAACCTCCAGTGCCACGCCGCCAGATACAAAGAAGCAATATTGTAGCAAGACGAGAGAGGAAAAATGTCTGAATTGAAGAAAATAACCACGCCGTTGTCTGACCGGGATGTCTCTCTGCTGCGAAGCGGTGACCGGCTTCTGTTGAGCGGCGTGGTCTACACCGCCAGGGATGCTGCCCACCGGAGGTTGGTCGAGGCGCTACAGAAGGGAGACCCGCTTCCCTTTGAGCTTCCTGGGCAGGTGATCTACTACACCGGCCCTTCTCCCGCCAGACCGGGCAGACCCATCGGCTCGGGTGGTCCCACCACCAGCTATCGGATGGACCCTTATACTCCTCCACTTTTAGCCCGAGGACTAAAAGGCACTATCGGCAAGGGTGCCCGCTCACCTCAGGTGAGAAAGGCGCTGAGAGAGTACCGGGCGGTCTACTTTGCCGCCACCGGGGGGGTAGGGGCGCTGCTTTCTCAGCGCATAGTTGAATCAGAAATAATAGCCTATGAAGACCTGGGACCGGAGGCAATAAGAAAGCTCCTGGCAAGAGATTTCCCCGTGGTTGTGGCGAATGACATCTACGGCAACGACCTGTATGAGCAGGGAAGAGAGAAATACAGAAAACGGATAGGCTAATCCATAAAGAACGATGAGGTAGAAAATAACTTTGAACTCGCAGTGCTCAGGGAGTATAAAGACACCGCATATTTGAGGAACAGCCAGCGGAAGATCCTAAGGGAACGAATAGAGCTATGGTTTTCAAGCGAGAAACAGTAGGGACAGAACAATGTTCTGTCCCTACATCCGATGGGCGGGTCTCTGAGACAGAACATTGTTTTGTCCCTACACTTTTCCCGGCGTTCACGAAACAGATAGAAGAGTGGGTTGAAAAAGCGGAACGATGAGGAAGACAGAAAAGAGAAAGAAATCTTTCTGGGAGAAGGTGCGAATACCTCTTCCCCGGCAGAGAGGAGGTTTTCACTCTACGTCTAAAGGCAGGCGAGGCTATCTCAGAAGTCGAGCCAAGAAGGAACTGACAAGGCTGCTGGGCGAGAACCGCTCGTCAGAGGAGCGACCAAACCCAGAGGCTGACACCTCAGAATCCCCTTCCAGAAACCATTCTCCCCAGAGCTGATCCTAAAATATTAGGTGCCCCGGTTGTCCCTGCTCTCTCTCGGAAAATGTAGGGACAGAACAATGTTCTGTCCCTGCATCCGATGCTGGTTTTCCTCCTGTCTTCTATTGGTTTTTTATCCGTAGCGAGGGCAAATTATTCCCTCGTTAAATTTTGGCAGAGAAAGGATATGTGGCAAAACAAATGAGAGAGAAGAGCAAACATCAGGGTGCAACTTCCGCACGGTGCCAAAGGGCTGCCTCGATCCTGGCCGATTTGAACCCAGTCCAGAGGGAGGCTGTGGAGCAAGCCTATGGTCCCCTCTTGATTCTGGCTGGCGCCGGCAGTGGCAAAACTAGAGTGCTCACCTACAAAGTCGCCTATCTGGTCAGAGAGCTTGGGGTCAGTCCCTGGAAGATTCTGGCAGTTACCTTCACCAACAAAGCCGCCCAGGAGATGAAACAGCGGATAGAGCGATTAGTGGGCAAGGTAAGCCTGAATATGTGGCTCGGCACCTTCCACTCCATCTGTGCCCGGATCCTGAGGAGGGAAGCAGGCGGAGCAGGACTCGACCCCAACTTCGTCATCTATGACACCGCTGACCAGTTGACAGTGGTTAAGAAAACGCTGGAGAAAATTGGGATCTCCAAAGAGCAGTTCTCTCCCAAGATGGTGCTGGCTAAGATAAGCTGGGCCAAAAACTCCCTGATCACCCCCCAGGCGCTTGCCCGGCAGAGCGGCAACTTCTTTGAACAGAACATCGCCCGCATCTACGGGGAGTATCAAAAGGGGCTGAGGGAAAGCAATGCCTTAGATTTCGATGACCTATTGATGAAAACAGCGACGCTATTTGACTCGGATTCCTCAGTGCTGGAGAAATACCAGAACCGCTTTCAGTTCATTTTGGTGGATGAGTACCAGGACACCAACCACGCTCAATATGTGCTGGTGAAACAATTGGCCTCCCAGCACAGAAATCTCTGTGTAGTGGGCGATGACGATCAGAGCATCTACGGGTGGAGAGGGGCAGATATCCGCAATATCCTCGACTTTGAACGGGACTACCCCGAGGCAAAGGTGATCCGGCTGGAACAGAATTACCGTTCCACTAAAAGGATCTTAGCGGCAGCCAGCGCAGTGGTGGAAAAAAACCTGGGACGAAAAGGGAAAACCCTCTGGACCGAGAAAACAAAGGGAGATAAGCTCACCCTTTTCGAATGTGCAGACGAAAGGAATGAGGCAGGACGGATCGTCGAGACCATCCTGGAAGAGAAAAGC
>DAOVDP010000152.1 GCA_030669445.1 Candidatus Latescibacterota bacterium
AACGGGGAGGTCTTCCTTCACAATTTCCATATCAGTCCCTACCAGCAGGGTAACATCCACAATCACGTCCCCCTCAGGCTAAGAAAGCTGTTGCTTCACCGCTCACAGATAAAGCACCTGATAGGAAAAGTCCAGGAAAGAGGATTCACTCTGGTACCTCTTAGGGTCTACTTCAAAAACGGAAAAGCGAAGGTAGAGTTGGCTCTGGCAAAGGGAAAGAGGGCCTACGACAAACGGCAAGATATAGCAGAGCGAGAGGCGCAAAGGGAGATAGAAAGGGCATTGAAAAAATGAGGGGCTATTTTCTGGGATTTTTTCTGTTGGCGGCGGCTGTAGTCTCAGTAGCATCCTCCAGTTGGTGTGAGCCCATTACCATATCCTACACCGATGGCAGGCCTTCGTCTCAGATAGAGGCAGTAGATCGGAAAGACATCTGTTATGGCTCCCTGGTGGGACTGACCCATACCCTTGGTGCTTCTTTATACTGGGCTCCTTTGACGGGAAAAATGGTGTTCAAACTGGCAGAAGGTGAAATCAAAATCACCATAATGAACCCCACGGTGATGGTGGACGATCTGGCGTTTAATTTTCCCGTTACCCCTGTTATGGAGGAGGGGGCAATCTATGTGCCTATGAGGTTTTTCACCCCCTTGCTGGACAGAATAAGTCCGGAAAAGCTCTCCTGGGAGACCTCAAGTAGAACACTCCTGGTCAGCCCGGTGCCTACCAACCTCTCTGTGGCTAAGATTGAGGAGAGAGAGAACGGCACCCTGGTTACTATCCCTTCTTCAATCCATTTCGACCAGATCCAGGATACTGTGAGTGAGCCAAGTTGGCTTCATCTCTGCATTTATGGTGGCAAACTCGATCAGTCGGCCTGGGCCTTGCTTCAACCAAAGGGGGCTGTGAGACAGATTCGCACTTATCAATATATAAACTCTGCTCAGGTCTCATTTCTGCTGGAAAAGGGCGTTACTTATCGGGTCTACCAGAAGGAAAAACCCAACCGGATTGTAATTCTGCTGCGGAAAGCCTCGGAAAGGACGCCCAGGGCCTCTGTCAAACGAGAAGAATTAGATCCCAAGCTGGACCAGAAGTTGTGGTCTATTGACACAGTGGTCATAGACGCGGGACACGGGGGCAGAGACCCAGGAGCAGTGGGATATAGGGGATTGAAAGAAAAAGATGTGGTATTGGATATAGCCCTTCGGCTTAAAAAGCTCTTAAAAGAGAGGTCTCATCTCAATGTGGTCTTGACCAGGGATAAAGATGTGTTCATCCCCTTACAACAACGAGCCCGGATTGCCAACCAGGCAAATGGCAAGCTTTTCTTGAGCATTCATGCCAACGCTGCCCATAGAAGAGGCGCCCACGGCACAGAGACCTATTTCCTCTCCGAAGCCAAAACAGAGGCTGCAATGAGAGTGGCTCAGAGAGAAAATGCCTCCATAAGGTTTGAAGAACCAGCTAATTCTATCGAAGAGATTGAAATCGAGGATTTCTTACTCAGAGATATCAAAACCATATTGACCGAGATGGTCTCTAATAGATTTCTCAAGGAAAGTCAGGATTTGGCAGCAATTGTCCAATCAGAGCTGGTCAAGCAGATCGGACTTAAGAACTTAGGGGTCAAACAGGCCGGTTTCTATGTTATGTTGGGAACTGAGGCCTCAATGCCCAGCGTGCTGGTGGAGGTGGCTTTTATCTCTAATCTCAAAGAGGAAAAACTGTTGAAGACAAGGAGATTTAGACAAAGAGTTGCCGAGGCTCTTTACCGGGCGGTTAAGACCTTTAAGCAGAAACAGGAGCAGTTGTTGGGGTCCAGTAGAGTGATTCCAAATTAACCTTCTCGCTTTTCCGTCATTGCGAGGAGAGAAGCGACGAAGCAATCCGTTGATGTCACGTTAGTTAGAGATTGCTTCGCTGCCGCTCGCAATGACAATTTATTGCTATGTTTCTTTAGGAATCGCAACACTAGTTCAACGACAGTTTCTACACAATAGGGAGTGTAAATTGATACAGCGAGCGGACGGAAGGTTTCCTGCCCAACTGCGGCAGGTTAAAATCACCCGAGACTATTTGAGGTATGCTGAGGGTTCGGTTTTAATCGAAACGGGCAGAACAAAGGTCATCTGTGCGGTAAGCATAGATGAGAGAGTACCTGTTTTCCTCCGGGGAATGGGCACAGGCTGGTTGACTGCTGAGTACGGGATGCTGCCCCGTTCGACTCAAAACAGGATTCCCAGAGAGACAGCCCACAAAGGGATGCGGGGAAGAAGCCAGGAAATTCAACGGATGATCGGGAGAACCCTACGGGCTGTCGTCGCCTTGGAGCGGATAGGCACAAGGACTATCCAGATTGACTGTGATGTGATTGAGGCCGACGGCGGCACTCGCAGCGCCTCGATCACTGGCGCCTGGGTAGCCCTTTACGACGCCGTAGAAAAGATGCACAAAGAGAAACTGATCGAAAAAGAGGTTATCCTCAACCAGGTAGCCGCTGTCAGCGTTGGCATCGTGGATGGCACTCCCCTGTTGGACCTCTGTTATGAAGAGGATGCCAAGGCCGAAGTAGATATGAATATAGCTATGGTCCCCTTAGGTGAGATCGTGGAGATACAGGGCACGGCTGAGCGAAAACCCTTCTCTTTAGAATTTATGAACCAGATGCTCACCATGGCTAAAGAAGGGATAACCCAGTTATTTCAACTGCAGCGAGAGGTGTTAAAACTTGGATAACCCGCCAAAAGAACTGGTACTGGCAACCAGAAATAAAGACAAGATCAAAGAAATCCGCAGTATCCTGAAACAGACAGGGATAAAGCTTCGCTACGCTGATGATTTCGAACACTTTCCGAAAGTAGAAGAAGACGGCAACAGCTTAGAAGAGAATGCAGCCAAGAAGGCCTCTCAAGTAGCCCGTTCCTTAGGACTGTTTGCCATTGCCGATGACTCAGGTCTGGAGATTGATTGGCTGGAGGGCGGTCCGGGAGTCTTCTCTGCTCGTTTCGCCGGGCAGGAAGCAACATACGAACAGAACAACCAAAAGCTGTTAGAGCTGTTAGAAGGGGTGCCGGTGGAGAAAAGGACTGCCCGCTTTCGCTGCGTAATCGCCTTGGCCTCTCCCCAGGGCGACGTCTGGACAGTAGAAGGCAGGTGCGAAGGTTTCATCGCTAAAAATCCCCGGGGTGAGCAAGGGTTCGGGTATGACCCCATCTTTGTTGTCTCCTCACTGGGGAAAACCTTTGCTGAACTCAGTCCAGCAGAGAAAAACAAACTAAGCCACCGGGCACAGGCCTTAGTAGAGCTGAAAAAACTATTGAAGATTGAAGAATTGAAGATTGAAGATTGAAGATTGAAGATTGAAGAATTGAAGATTGAAGTGCGAAGTGCGAAGTGCGAAGTGCGAAGATTCAGAGGGATTTTAGGTGAAGGCTCCCA
>DAOVDP010000129.1 GCA_030669445.1 Candidatus Latescibacterota bacterium
ACTCCGGGCAGCAGGTTCTGTTCCTGAATAACCACTGGTATCCCCAGAAGCCAGGCAGTGACTAACACCGGCCCACTGGCATACCCTCCTGTTCCTATAGCCACTCGGGGACGATAACTAAACATTATCCAAGCTGCTTGCAGGATTCCCAGTACCAACACCGCTGGGAATATGAGGGTACGTAAGGAGAGTCTTCGGGGCAGACTCCAGGCAGTTATAGTCTTGAGCCTGTACCCTGCCTGAGAGATCAGCCGAGTTCCCATCTCCCGGGGTGTACCCACGAACAGTATCTCTGCTCCGGAATATCTGCCTTTTACTTCATCGGCGATAGCAATAGCAGGGAATATGTGCCCTCCTGTCCCCCCGGCGGCAAATAGCACTCTTAGCCTTACCATACCTGTCTTTCTTCCCTGGAGATACTGAGCAATATCCCCGTGCTTGCCAGGGATAGAACCAGAGATGACCCACCATAACTTATGAATGGCAATGGTAATCCGGTAGTAGGGCAAATCCCTATCGTCACCCCAATGTTGACGGCAGTATAGGTGGCGATCATAATAGTCAATCCTGAGGCAAGCAGAAAGCCCTGTAAGTCTGGTGCTCTGTGGGCAATTCTCAATCCCCGCCAGATAAAAACAAGAAACAAGGAGAGAACAACCACTGCTCCGATAAAACCCCATTCTTCCCCAATTATAGAGTAGATAAAATCAGTATGAGGAGCAGGTAAGAAGAGAAATTTCTGCCTGCTGTGGCCCAATCCCACTCCTCGCAAGCCCCCGCTTCCCAGGGCCAGAAGCGATTGATACGTCTGATAATTTATACCTTGAAGATTTTCCTCTGGACGCAAAAAGGCCTTCACTCTGGCCAGTCTGTAACCCACATGCGATATAGAAAAATAGATAATGGGAAGCGCTGCCAGTACAAGTCCCCCTAAATGAGAAAGTTTCACCCCGGCTAAGAAGAACATAGCCGTGATTATCATCATAATAGCTACAGTGGTACCTAAAGCCGGTTCCAGAATAATTAACCCGGCAACCATAAGGAGAATTAACAGATGGGGTAGGAACCCCCAGACGAAATTCTTTATCCGATCTTGCCGTCTTGTTAGAGAATCAGCCATATAAACTACCAATGCAAGCTTCATAAATTCTGATGGTTGAAAGTTAAATTTCCAAATACGAATCCACCGACAGACCATCTGAGGCTGACCTGTGAACTTGGGCTTCAAAACAACTACCAGGAGAATAAATCCAGTCGCCAAAAGAAGTTGTGCTACCTTACCGGAAAGCTTACTGTAGTTGGTAAGTGCGGCCAGGGCCATCACCGCTGTTCCCAGCAGAAGCATCATCAGGTGTTTTTTCAAAAAGAAACTGCTGTCTTGATACTTCACCTCGGAGAGCACCGAGCTGGAGCTGTAAATCATTACCATCCCTATTCCCACCAGCAGGATAGTGACAGTCAGCAGTATAAAATCTATGGAATTCTCCTTCACTTTTTTCTCCTTGCGGACAACAAGGAAAGATTTCACTGGTCTTATCTGATTTTAAGTGTGCTCAAACTCAGCAGGGCAAAGAGCAACCCCAGGATCCAGAAACGGATAACAATCTTAGATTCTCTCCACCCTTTCAGTTCAAAATGATGGTGAATGGGTGCCATAAGAAAGACTCTTTTCCCTCGCCACTTAAAGGAACAGACCTGGATTATGACTGAAAGCACCTCGATCACCAACACCCCTCCGATAATTACCAACAGTAACTCTTGTTTCACTAATACAGCTACGATACCCAGAGACCCTCCTAAGGCCAGGGCACCTGTATCGCCCATAAATACCTGGGCAGGATGGGCATTGTACCACAGAAAACCCAGGCAAGCTCCCAAGACAGAGAGACAGAATACCGTCAGCTCCCCTACTCCGGGCAGATAGAGAATATTCAGGTAATGGCTGAAGACACTGTGACCGGTCACATAGCTAAAAGCAGCATACGCTGTTATGGCAATACCCACTATCCCAATTGCTAACCCATCCAGTCCGTCAGTCAAATTGACCGCATTGGAAGTCGCTGTGACCACAAGAATCACTAAGGGGATATAGAACCAGCGGAAATCAATGAGATAATTCTTTAGAAAGGTGAGGTTTGTCTTGGTTGCCAATTGCTCAGAAGCGGGGTGAAAATAGAGAATGAGTCCAATAGTCAAACCCAAGCCAATCTGTCCTACGAGTTTATATCTGCCCACCAATCCCTTAGGCACCTTCTTGATCGTCTTAAGGTAGTCGTCAACAAAGCCCACTGTGCCCATCCAGACCGTAGAGAGGAGAATCAACAGCACATATCGATTAGACAGATCTGCCCACAGGAGCGTGGGAACAATGATCGCCAGAAGAATGAGGATTCCTCCCATCGTGGGAGTTCCCTGCTTAGAACGATGCTCCTTTGGCAGATAGTCGTTGATTTGCTCACACAGTTGCCGATTTCTCAGTTTGCCAATAATCCAAGGGCCAAGGACAAAGCTTATAAGCAGGGCGGTTATAGCCGCATAGGCTGCTCTGAAGGTTATGTATCTGAATATGTTAAAACCAGAAAAATATTTCAGCAGCTGTTTGTAAAAAAGGTAATAAAACATATCCCTTCCCTTTTAGCTCATATTTTCCACAATTTGTTCCATTCTGAGTCTCCGGGAACCTTTGATCAGAATCACGTCCCCTTCTCTAAGTGACTGAGAAAGCCACTGCGAAACTTCTTGGTTATCCGGGAAGTGTCTCACTCTCCTGGCCATTCCCAGGCTGGCCGCCCTTTGAGAGGTTAGCTTCGACAACTCTCCTACGGTGAACAGGTAATCGATATCGCTTTCTGCCACATACTGGCCAATCTGTTCGTGAGCCTGGGGGCCATACTCTCCCAGTTCTAACATATCCCCCAGCACGGCAATGAGTCGCCCTCGACCTTTAGGCTTCAGGGAGATAAGCAGTTCCAATGCAACTCTGGTCGAGGCAGGATTGGCGTTGTAGGTGTCGTTGATAAACTTCACACCGTTTTTCTCCCCCATCTCACACCTTAAGGCAGTGAGGCGAAAATCCTCCAGCGCCCGCTTGCACTCTTCCAGTGGTACATCCCAATGCCCCGCAACAGCTATAGCTCCTAAGGCATTGTAAATATTATGTAATCCCGGTGCTTTGAGTTGAATCTCTGTCCCTCTTAGGCTAATCCGACCACACCCGTTTTGATTCCAGCAAAGGATTTCCGCCTGAAAATCGCTCCTGGCCTTGATCCCAAACCCTACGACTCTTCCCTTGACTCTCTCACTTATAGTCCGTAGGCGAGGGTCCTCCATATTGAGCACAACAGTACCTGAGTTATTCAGATATTCTACCAGCTCTGCCTTGGATTGGGCTACTCTTTGAATGGTGCCAAAGCCCTGCAGGTGAGCCGGGCCGATATTAGTAATAAGGCCCACCTCGGGAGCGGCTAACTCTGCAAGCTGTCTTATTTCCCCCGGGGCACTTGCCCCTAATTCTATTACTCCAATCTGGTGTTGAGGAGAAAGCCGTAGGAGGGTGAGCGGAAGCCCAATATGGTTATTAAGATTACCCTCTGTCTTGAGTACCTTAAACCGAGTGCTCAGAATCTCTGCGGTCATATCCTTTGTGGTGGTCTTGCCATTTGTCCCGGTGATGGCAACAAATGGAATGCGAAACCTCCTGCGGTAAAAGGCTGCCAGTCTCTGTAGGGCCCGTAGCGGATCATCTACTCTGATTAACAACCCACTACCGCTTTGGAGCGCCGGATAATCTCGCCGGACTACAGCTGCACTGGCACCTTTCTGGAATACTTGGGGCACAAATCGGTGGCCATCAAATCTTTCCCCCTCGAGGGCAAAGAATATCTGCCCTCTCCGGAGCGTTCGGGAATCTATGGAAACACCTTCTGGATTGACGCTCAGGGATGAATGGACAAGATTCCCCTTCACCTGGCCAGCAACGGTGCCGATAATCTCTTCTATTGAAAGTCCTCTCATGATCGATTCGTAAAAAGTCCCTACCCCTGAGTTCACCACAGAGACACAGAGACACGGAGAGAAACACATTACAAAATAATCAAGAAATTCTAGGTTTGCTTTTCTCTGTGTCTCCGTGCCTCTGTGGTAGATTTTAGACTTCTTACCAAAGAAACATGGTTCAGTCTGCAGGATTTCTCTGACCACCAGCCGGTCGTCGAAGGGAATGGTCCTATCTCCAATTATC
>DAOVDP010000052.1 GCA_030669445.1 Candidatus Latescibacterota bacterium
GCATAAAGCGTGCAACTATCATTCTTTCTATACCTGAGGAGATCACACATTACGCTCCGCAGTCTTTCAGCTTATTTAGCTCTGTTACGTCCTGTTAACTGTGTCATCGTCTCTGGCTCGGTCTTTGTTGGTGCTTTCATAGCCGGGCTTTCAGAAAACTTATTGACTGTTCTGGCGGCTGGGTTGTCTGCTGCCCTTATCGCCGGAGGGGCAAACGGGATCAACGACTTCTGTGACGCTGCCATCGATAGGGTCAACAAACCCTGGCGCCCTATCCCCTCCGGGCGAGTAGGGAAAAGAGAAGCATTCGTCTGGTCAACCTGTCTTCTGGTTCTGGGCGTGGCAGTGGGCGGCATAGCGGGTAATTTGTTACTATTTGTCGCCCTGGGAGCAGCAATATCGGTCTTCCTTTACAGTTTCTGGTTGAAACGGACTCCATTCTGGGGAAATCTAACAGTCAGTCTCCTCTGCGGATTGGCTTTTCTTTACGGAGGCATAGGTGTCGGTAACCCAAAAGCATCCTTGATCCCAGCCTGGCTGGCCTTCTTGTTCCACTTAGGACGTGAAATCATCAAAGACGCCCAGGACTGCCAGGCAGACGCCTCGGTAGGGGCCTCAACTATCCCTGTTCGCTTTGGCCTGAGGACAGCCTTGAGGACAACAACGGCCGTTTACACAATGCTAGTTGCAACTCTGTTCCTTCCTTATTTATTCGACATTTACCACCGGCTTTATCTTCTTACCATCTGTGTCGGCGTTGTTCCTGTCCTCTGCTATGTCATCTGGTCAATGTGGCGAGACTACTCTTCCCAGAATCTAAGTAGGCTCAGCACTTTACTTAAGTTAGATATGGTAGTTGGCCTTCTGGCCATCCTTTTGGAAAGTGAATTTTAGGCTTGACAAAAACAAACGCATTCATTATATATTTTAGCAATCTTCAAATAAGAGTGCTAATCGAGGTGATAAAACTATGGAGACATTGAGTCAGAGAGAACGGGATGTTCTTCAGAGTCTTATTCAAATCCACATAGCCATGGCCGTACCGGTCAGTTCTCAAGCGATCTGCAGAAGGCACCTCTCTGAAGTGAGCCCGGCTACTGTTCGAAACACTATGATGGACCTGGAAAAAAAGGGATTTCTTCATCAACCTCATACCTCTGCGGGCAGGGAACCAACCGACAAGGGCTACCGGCATTATGTAGACTCTCTGATGAAACGAGAGGCTCTCACCTCCGAGGAAAAACAGCTATTAAGAGACAAATTCCATTCGCACCTTAAGAATAGAGATACCGAGTATGTTTTCAATGAAATCTCCAGAACAATAGCTCAACTGTCGCACCAATTGGGAATTGTTCTCTTTCCCCGGTTTGAAGAGGGAATTCTACAAAAGCTGGAATTAGTTCCCTTGGATAGAAAGAGGGTGCTGGTGATAATCACCGTGACCTCTGGGTTGATCAAGACCATAACTGTGGAGATCAACAGACCCAGTAAATTCTCCAATGGCAAAAGAAAAATCCTCATCTCACGGAAGAAACTAAAGGAAGCCTGTCAGTTGTTAAATGAACGGTTAAGCGGACTTTCTATCAAGGAGATACGCCAGTCTATCCAGCAAAGATTGGGATATTCCTCCCAAAAGGCCCCTGAGTTATTTGGCTTTTTTATCGAAGAGGCCAATAGGATCTTCCGATTCAACTCTCCTCGGGAGCTTTTCCTGGAGGGGAGAACCAATATTATGCTGCAACCTGAGTTCGAGGACCACCACAGACTGGCTCAGTTGATGGAGTTCTTAGATAAACAAGAAAGCGTCATCAGCCTGTTGAACCGGCAAGCTGGGAAACAGGGGGTGGTGGTAACCATCGGCAGTGAAAATGCCCTCTCTCAGATGCGGACTTGCAGTTTAGTAACCTCCACTTATAACATCGGGGATTTGTGGGGAACTGTGGGAATGATCGGCCCCACCAGAATGAGGTATTCAAAGTATATCTCTTTGTTGGAATACACCGCCAAGTTGATGAACGAACTGTTGAGCGAATACCCCCTTGCTTAACGGTATTTGAAAACCTTAAACTTGCAGAAACGAGACCACCAGAGCCGCGGAACAAAAAATACTTGATTCTCTGTGATTGATCCTTTCGTAAAAAGTCTTCTTCTTGTCATTTTGAGCGGAGCGAAGCGGAGTCGAAAAATCTCTAGTTGCCTGGTATAAACAGACCTATGAGATTCTTCACTTCGTTCAGAATGACCTCCTTTTCGACTTTTTACGAATGAATCTGCGATCAGGTTTTTGACAACATTCCTAACCAGACAGGAGAAAAAGCCGAAATGGAAGAGGCAAAAAAGGCTCAGATTAAAGAACACCGGAGTGAGTCGAGAAAAAAGGCCGCGAAAAAGACCTCAGTGAAGACTAAGCTAAGAGAAGAGTTGCAGAAAAAAGAAACAGAGCTGAGTCTCAAACAGGAACAACTACTGAGAGTAGCAGCAGAGTTTGATAATTACAAGAAGAGAGTTACCCGGGATTTTGCTGACTTGATCAAAACCGCAAATGAGAATTTGATCAAACAGTTGCTTCCTGTGCTGGATAACCTGGAAAGGGCCTTAGATCACAGCAAGACAGACAGCAACTCGAATTCTCTACATGAAGGTGTGGAGATGATCTTTGGACAGCTCTTAGAAATATTGGGCAAGGAAGGGCTGAAGCCTCTCGAGGCAGTTGGTAAATCCTTTGATCCCCATCTCCATGAGGCAGTAATGCAAATAGAAGATGATAAACATCCATCAGACACCGTAGTAAATGAGATAGAGAAGGGTTACATGTTGAACGACAAAGTTCTCAGACATACGAAAGTGGCAGTTAACAAATAAGGAGGGATACTACAATGGGCAAGGTAATTGGGATAGACTTAGGCACTACAAACTCATGCGTAGCAGTGATGGAAGGCAAGGATGTGACAGTTATTCCCAATGCAGAAGGAAACAGAACAACACCTTCAGTAGTGGCGTTCACTAAGGATGGCGAACGACTTGTCGCAGGAGCTGCTAAAAGGCAGGCCATAACCAATTCTGAAAATACCATATTCTCTATCAAGAGACTTATGGGCAGAAAATACAGCGAGGTAGCTACAGAAAGGAAACTGGTGCCTTACAAAGTGGTTGAGGCCCCCAATGGCGATGTCAAGGTAGTGGCTAGCGGTAAGGAATATGGACCTCCAGAGATATCAGCTATGATATTGCAGGCGATGAAAAAAACGGCTGCGGACTATTTAGGAGAAGAAGTGAAACAGGCAGTGATCACTGTGCCTGCTTATTTCAACGATTCCCAGCGCCAGGCTACCAAGGACGCCGGTATGGTTGCCGGTCTGGACGTACTGCGGATCATCAATGAGCCCACCGCTGCCTCTTTGGCTTACGGTCTGGAGAAAAAAGGAGGCGAAAAGATCGCCGTCTTCGACCTCGGCGGTGGTACCTTCGACATCTCCATCCTTGAACTCGGTGAGGGCGTCTTTGAAGTTCTCTCCACCAACGGAGATACTCATCTGGGAGGAGACGACCTCGACCAACGGGTCATCGACTGGATGGCCGAGGAATTCCGAAAAGAGCAGGGAATCGACCTCAGAAAAGACAAAATGGCACTACAGCGACTGAAAGAGGCCGGCGAAAAAGCCAAGTGTGAGCTGTCTACTACCCTACAGACCACCATTAACCTCCCTTTCATTACCGCGGACCAGGCAGGGCCCAAACACCTCAATATGACCTTAACCAGAGCAAAACTGGAACAGTTGGTAGACGATTTAATCCAGAGGACTGTTGAGCCTTGCCGGCAAGCATTAAAAGATGCTAAACTCACCCCTGCAGACATCAATGAGGTCATCTTGGTGGGAGGAGCAACCCGTATGCCTGTCGTACAGGAGACAGTAAACCAACTGTTTAACAAGACTCCCAACAAGAGCGTCAATCCTGATGAAGCAGTGGCTATAGGAGCAGCTATCCAAGCAGCCGTCCTGTCCGGCGAGGTCAAAGATGTACTGCTACTTGATGTAACTCCGCTTTCCTTGGGAATCGAGACCTTGGGCGCCGTGATGACTCGATTGATAGAAAGAAATACCACTATCCCCACTCGAAAGAGTCAGATCTTCTCCACTGCGGCGGACAATCAGACAGCGGTGAACATCCATGTGCTGCAAGGAGAACGGGCAATGGCCATTGACAACCGTACCTTAGGCAGATTTGACTTGGTGGGAATTCCGCCCGCTCCCCGAGGCATTCCCCAAATCGAGGTCGCCTTCGACATCGACGCCAACGGCATCGTTCACGTCTCCGCAAAGGATATGGCAACGGGAAAAGAACAAAGCATCAAGATCCAGGCCTCCAGTGGACTCTCCGAACAAGAGATAGAAAAGATGGCCCAAGATGCCCAGGCCCACGCTGAAGAGGACAACAAGAAAAAAGAACTGGTGGAGGCAAAGAATCAAGCCGATCAACTGGTCTACACCACCGAGAAGACATTGAAGGAATACGGCGATAAGGTCTCAGAGGAAGAGAAGAATAAGATCAAGGAGGCGGTGGAGAATCTGAAAAAGGTGCTGGAAAGTTCCGATGTTCAGATAATTCGCAATGCAATAGATCAGGTTACCCAGGCCTCTCATAAAATAGCTGAGGAGATGTACAAGAAGGCAGCAGAACAGCAGGCGCAGGCTGGACCTCAAGCCGAACCCGAGACCAAAACCGAAGAGAAGAAGGAAGGTGAAGGCCCGGTAGAGGCCGACTACGAGGTTGTAGACGACGATAAGAAGTGAACAGGCTCAGGCCCCAGCTCTTTGATAATAGAGGCTGGGGCCTTTTAATACCACAACACAGGAGTGAAACACCTTGAAAGAAAAAGAGCTCAAAAGAGAGCTTGGCCTGCTTGATATCTTCTCTATTGCCTCCGGGGCAATGATAAGCTCCGGATTATTTATTTTGCCCGCTTTGGCATATTCAAAGACTGGGCCTGCCGTAGTCTTTTCCTATATTCTGGCCGGCATCTTGGTTCTGCCAGCTATGCTGGCCAAGGCAGAGCTGGCTACTGCTATGCCCAAAGCAGGGGGGGTCTATTTCTTTATCGAGAGAAGTATGGGAGCTCCGGCAGGTACCTTTGGGGGACTTGCCAGTTGGTTTTCCTTGAGTTTTAAAAGCGCCTTTGCCCTGGTGGGAATAGGTATATTTGCCACGCTGATCAGTCCCAATATTACCGAGGCACAGATAAGACTTATTGCCGTAGGATGCTGTCTCTTCTTTATGTTTGTTAATATCGTGGGTGTTAAACATACCGGGAGATTCCAAATAGCATTGGTTCTTTCTCTCATCGGCATACTTGTCTTATATGTCCTTCGCGGCTTTCTACTTATTCAACCACAGCGATATACACCGCTGATGCCTTTTGGTATGGGCTCGGTTTTCGCTACCGCAGGTCTTGTTTTTGTCTCCTTCGGGGGATTAACAAAAATATGCTGTGTTGCGGAAGAGGTAAAAAATCCGGGGCGAAACATACCTCTGGGGATGTTTCTTGCTTTTAGTATCGTAATGATTCTTTATGCTACAGTTGTTTTTACCACGGTAGGATTGCTCGATTTTCCAGAACTCTCAGGTTCTCTTACCCCAATCTCGCTTGGCGCCAGCACCTTCATAGGAAATTGGGGAAGCGTGGTATTGGCCATTGCTGCCTTTTTGGCCTTTATCTCCACGGCCAATGCCGGGATCCTAACTGCCTCTCGGGATCCTATGGCCATGAGTAGGGATTACCTCTTACCCAGATTTTTTCGGAAAATAAATAGCAGATATAAGACCCCTCATGTTTCTATAATCTTTACCACTACTTTTATGATTATAGTTATCTTATTCTTAAGTCTGGAGGATTTGGTCAAGACTGCATCTACTCTAAAAATCCTATTGTTTCTACTTGTAAATGTATCACTTATTGTTATGCGAGAGAGCAAGATACAGAGTTATCGGCCAAAATTCCGTTCTCCCCTCTATCCCTGGATTCAGATACTGGGAATCGTGGGATATGGATTTCTTATCTTTGAAATGGGAGCCATCCCCCTGGCGATTACCGGCGGCTTTATCGGTCTGGGGGCGGTCTGGTATTGGATTTATGTCCGACCCAACGTGAAGCGACAGTCGGCGCTTATGCATGTTGTCGAACGAGTTACTGCAAAGGAGTTAGTAACCAGTGACCTGGAAGATGAACTGAGGGATATCCTGATCGAACGGGACAACATCATTGAAGACAGGTTCGACCGCTTGGTTAAGGACTGCGCTATCTTAGATGTAAAAGGGCCGCTGTCGTTAGAGGAGTTTTTCCAAAAGGTGGCAAGAGAGCTTTCCCCCCCGGTAGGGATAGAACCCAAGAGGCTGTTTGACCTGCTTATGGAACGGGAGAGACAATCCACCACCGCTCTCCATCCAGGGTTGGCTGTGCCTCATATCATAATCGAGGGAAATCACAAGTTTGACCTTCTTTTGGCCAGATGTAAGGAAGGCGTCTCTTTCTCTGCTTCTCTACCTCCGGTTCACACCACCTTTGTCTTGGTGGGCACTCGGGATGAGCGGAATTTTCACCTCCGTGCTCTCACGGCAATTGCCCAGGTTACTCAGGAACCAGGATTTGAGAAAAGTTGGTTAAAGGCCAGAGGTCCGGAGGAACTGCGAAATATACTTTTGATATCCACCCGAAAGAGAATTCCCGGCAAATAATCCACTCCCATCGCTTGCGGATCTTCGTTCCTCTAAGTTCCTTAGAATACACCACAGACACAGAGAACACGGAGTCCTCACAGGAGAAAATCTCTGTAAAAATTACTTTTCGGTGTTTTTCAGTGTTCAATTCTTCCAGGTAAAATATGTATTAAAGATGATGACTGAAGGAAAAAAAAAGTCAGATTTCTCCATATCTACAGACCTGGCAGGGATGACCGTGCAGCAAATCCGGCTCTATGTTGCCCACAAGGAAAGACTGGAAGAACCCTTGCTTTTTCTGTTAGAGAGAGATTTTCGCCGCGGGGTCAGGACTGTAGCTGAAGAATGGCGCAGACGTTGCCAGAAAACAGCGGTGGAAAAACAGCGATTAGAGAAACTTCTTCACTTTGAACGCAGACTCTGGAAGAAGGGTATAGATTGGGTTGCTGGGATAGATGAAGCAGGAAGGGGTCCCCTGGCAGGACCGGTAGTAGCAGCGGCTGTGATCCTACCTCACCAGGTGACTCTCCCCGGATTAGACGATTCCAAGAAAGTCAATCCGGCAAAGCGAGAAATACTTTTTGAGCTTATTCATCAGATAGCCATAGCTGTGGGAGTTGGAGTCGTCCACGCCGAAGAGATCGATCGGATTAACATTCTCCAAGCAACACATAAGGCGATGAACCAAGCCATCGAGTCTTTAACCCCTGTTCCACAACATCTATTGGTCGATGGAGGAGAAATTCCCAACCAGAATGTTCCCCAAACAGGAATCATCGCTGGAGATAGCCTCTCTGCCTCCATTGCCGCCGCCTCAATAGTGGCTAAGGTTACTAGAGACAGGATGATGAAACAATATGATCT
>DAOVDP010000080.1 GCA_030669445.1 Candidatus Latescibacterota bacterium
GTCTTGCTCAAAGTGAGGGCAGATGTGCCCTTTCGGCTGTGGCTCAGCCTCGATTCCAATGAGGGAAGAAATCTGCCCTTCGAGGCAACAAGATCGGCTTCTGCCATCTGAATGTCAAGCCGGGCATTTACCATTTCAGGATTGTTCTTGAAAGCAAGCTCTAAACTCTTGTCTAAGTCCAATATCAGCTTCTCCTGAGCGTAACCAGATGATGTCAGCAAAAGAAATCCAGCGATAAGCCCGAAATATGTCTTCATTGTCTCCTCCCGGCTGAACAGCAAGTGTTTTTGATGTTATAGGAAAATCTTCTTCAGTCCCAAAACCATATGATCGATTTCACCGCAAAGAGCGCAGAGGACGCAAAGAAAATAATAATTATACGATTAGCTCTTATTTTCTCTGTGTCTGTAGTAAAATTCGGACTTCGTGGCAATAGCGATATTACCTTCTTAGATCGTCAACCACTCTACCATCTAAGAGTTTGACAATCCTGGGAGTGCGCTCTGCTATTTCGGAGTCATGGGTGACAATTATCACGATGCAGCCCTGTTGCCACAGCTCGTCGAACACCTGAATTACCTCTTTTCCAGAGGTAGAGTCGAGGTTTCCGGTGGGCTCATCGGCGAGGACGATGGAGGGACTGTTAGCTAAGGCTCTGGCTATTGCCACCCGCTGCCTTTCACCACCAGAGAGCTCTGGAGGCCGGTGTCTGGCCCTGTCACCCAATCCAACCTTTGCCAACAGCTCCCCTGCCCGTTTTCTTCTCTGTCGGGCAGAACCCCCCTTGTATATCATTGGCAATTCAACATTCTCTAAGGCAGTAGCGTAAGGAAGAAGATTAAAACTTTGAAATACAAAACCTACTTTCTTGTTCCTGATCTCGGCTAATTGATTAGAACTGAGTCCACTGACATCTCGGCCTTCAAGCCGGTATTCTCCCTCTGTAGGGGTATCTAAGCATCCGATGATGTGCATAAGTGTGGATTTTCCTGAACCCGAAGGGCCAAGCACCGAAAGGTACTCGTTATTTTCCACCTCAAGGTCTATTCCCCGAACCGCCTCTACATCTATCTTGCCCATCTGGTATATCTTCTTCACTCCGGTCAGTTTGATCATTGTCAACCCCCAATATCAGTCATTAGTCAGTCGTCATTAGTCACTAGTATATCGTTTCATCAAAACATTTGCGCTGTCATTGCGAGGAGCGAAGCGACAAAGCAATCTCTAACAAGCCTCACAAACTGCACCACGGGATTGCTTCGCTAACGCTCGCAATGACAAGTTTTTAATGAAACGCTATACTAGTTAATTGAGCTTTACCAATTGATTTGATGTGAGTGTTTCTACGGGGGACAAGCCCTTGGTACGGGATTATTCATACCTCAAAGCATCTACCGGATTTACTGAAGCAGCTCTTCTGGCGGGGAAGATACCGGCCAGAAATCCTACCAATCCCAGCACACCAGCGGTTATGAGGGCAGTGCTGACGGACATAACCGGCCGGCCCAGGTACTGGAATATCTCCTCCTTTAGGGGAATAATATTGAACAGTTTCACCAAAGACCAGGAGAATCCCAGACCGATGAGTCCCCCGGCGAACACGGTTAGCAGTGATTGCAAAATGTACTCGGTGATTATGTTGCGCTTTTTAGCACCCACCGCTATCTTGATCCCGATCTCTCGGGTACGATTGCGGATCACCGCATACATAATGTTAGCCAGACCAACCCCAGCCACTATCAGAGTGAGCCCACCGATAATTCCCAGAAAGATGCGTATTCCTGTAGACACCTTTCCAAATATCTGCTCCTGCTCTATGGTGTCCCACATCCTCAAAGTATCCTTGTCCTTGGGATCAAACTGGTACTTCTTCCCCATAACCTCATAAACCTGCTCCTTAACCTGTTTTGCCTTGGAAATATCTTTGGGACTGTAAACAACATCGTTAAGATAGCGGTGTCCGAACATCACCCGGGAGGTGGAAGCGGGGATAAAGGTAGCATCTTGATCCATCCCGCTATAACAACTGGTCTGAATCTTCTTTTTCATCACCCCGATGACGGTAAATGGCACTCGGTTGAAATAGACTGTCTCTCCCACTGCCTCTTTATCTCCGAACAGTCTCTCTTTTACTACATCCCCTAAGAAGATAACTCGCCTTCTGAATTCCAGGTCCAACGCGTTTAGGAACCTACCGCCTTTCTGAGGATAGATATTTCGTAACTGGCCATAGGCAGGATAGACTCCGGTGGCACGAGTGCTCAGAGAATGATCGCCCCAGGTGAGGTAAACCCCCCATCGTACGTATTCGGGACTTATAAGTCCTATCCCTGGCACCTGCTTCTGAAGCATGCGTGCATCTTCCTCCCGTAGGTGGATTCTTCGTCCAATCCCTAATCCCTTAAATGGCTTAGAAGTCTCTCCACTCCGTACCACAACAATCCCCTTACCCATACCGTGCATCCCTCGCTGCATCCCTCGGGTTACTCCGTCACCGATAGCGAGCATAATGACAACACTGGCCGTGCCCCAAACAATGGCCAGAATAGTAAGCAGAATGCGGGTGCGTTCTTTCTTAAGTTCTCGGAAGAATTGTTGAATGTTGGTCATTGTTATTCTCCGAGCACCAGTGCCTGTACTGGATTCAAATTAGCCGCTCTTCTGGCCGGGAAATAGCCGGCCACAAATCCCACTATTCCCAACACCAGGATGGTTATCCCAGCCACTGGAGCAGACACTGCCGGAGTGCCAATATACTCCTTGATGGGAAAAAGGGAAACGATCTTTACTATGAGAATGGAGAAGATGAAACCTATGGCCCCACCTGTGGCTACTATGAGCAGGGTCTCCAGGATAAACTGAGAGAGGATGTGGCCTCTTTTAGCCCCTATAGCCATTTTGATCCCGATCTCCCGGGTGCGTTCCCTTATCACGATATACATAATATTGGCCACACCGATGCCGCCTACTATAAGGGTGAAGGTCCCACCCACACCCAACAGCAGATTCAGGCCCAGAAAAAAGTAGAAGATAAATCTGTCAATCTCAGTGGTATCCCACATCCTCAGGGCATCTTTGTCCTCTGGGTCGAAACGGTGTCGCTTTCCCAGAACCTGGTAGACTTTCTTGCTGATCTCTTTGGCAAAGGCTGCATCTTTGGGACGATAAAGGATGTTGTTCACATATCGGTGCCCGAACATAGAGGCAAAGGTGGTGGCAGGTATCAGCCCGGACCGGGAATCCCGGCCATAATAAGAAGAGCTCTGTATCTTCTTCTTCAACACTCCAATCACAGTAAATGGCACGCCGTTGAGAGTGATTCTTCGCCCGACTGCCTGGCCTTCCCCGAAGAGCTTCTCTTTCGTCTCATTGCCCAGAAAGATCACCCGCCGTTTCATCTGCAGATCCAATGGGTCAATAAAGCGCCCACCTCTCTGCGGGAAGGTGTTTCTCAAATCTTCATAGACAGGATAAGCACTTGAGATTCTGGTGTTGCTGGTCTTATCCTTGTATTTCAATTTGACACCCCAGCGAACATATTCCGGGGTTACGGCCTCCATCTCTGGGATTTCCCGTTGTAGCAACTGCGCATCCTCATCGGTGAGCCGAATCGGGCGACCGATCCCCATTCCTCGGTAGGGCTTGGTAGTACGTTGCGGCCAGAGGATGACGATTCGCTCGCCCATCCCGTGCATACTCTTAATTGACTGCCGCTGAAGTCCCACCCCAAATGCCAACAGAAGCACCACCGCCACCGTTCCCCAGGTGATCCCGAAAAGGGTTAAAAAGGTGCGAAGTTTTTGGGCTCTCAGGTCCCGGTAGAACTGCGAAAGGAATCCGAAGCTGTGCATAATGCCTTGTTCCTCTCTCTTCTTACTTTATCTCCTTCTCCGGTTTCTCCAGCACCTCTTCGTCCTCTTCGAGACCCGACACCACCTCGATATTGATCCCATCGGACAGGCCAGTCTCAATTGCCTTCTCCACAGATTCCCCTTCCTTTGCTCCGGGTACTTTCACAAAGGTGCTATCGTTGCGAAATTCCAGTACTCGTTCCGAAATCATCAGGATATCCTCTTTCTTCTTGAGTATGATATCCGCATTGGCCGAATAGCCTGAGCGAAGGGTTATTCCCGACTTTTGATAAACAGAAATCTCCACATCGAAGACGATGGCGTTTTCCACTTTGCGAGATTTAGGGAAAATTTTGAGCAATTCGCCCTCCATATTTTCATCGGAAAGTGCGCCGATTTTGATCTGAACAGGCATTCCCTCACAGAGTTTCCCCACATCGATTTCATCCACCGTTCCCCTGAATATGAGGTTCTCCATATCGGCCAGTTTCATCAACTCTGTGCCCGCCTGGTAGGAGGTGAGCGGAACTACTGGATCTCCCACATTTACAAGCCGTTCCAAGACATATCCATCTATCGGTGCCCGGATGTCGGTATCTATATTCCGGTCAGCGATTTTGATCTTGCCGCTTTCTAACAGGGCAAGTCGTTCTTCGGCCAGACGTTTTCTCAACAGCGCCTCTTTGTAGCGCTGTTCCACCTTGTCGTAGGCCTCCTGAGCCAGCAGCCCTTTTTCTTCAAGTTCCCTGGCTCGGTCAAGGTCCTTGCCCGCCATCTCCAACTCGACCTCTGCCAATTCCAGGTTCCGTTTACTTTGGGCAAACTCCAGCGGAGTAGGCTCGGGCTTGACGTCAATAAGGGGTTCGCCTTTGCGGACCTTGTCTCCGACATCGGCGTAAAGGTGCTCCACAATGCCCGAGACCTTTGACTTAACCGAGATCTCGTGCTCCGGCTCGATCTTGCCCACGGCTAAGGCTTTTTCCACAATCGTCCCCCGGGTGACCTTCACAGTGGCCGGACCCTGATCCTGCTTTTTGCTGGAGCTTTTGACCTTTAAGAAAACGATGCCACCCGCTACTATCAAAATCGGGATACCGATGAGCAATAGCTTCTTCATGCTTACCTCCTGTGGTCTGGGGTTACCAATTTTTCATCAAGGCTTCGCCATACGATATTCTCCTGTTAAGTTCTACTGAATGAGACTTGAGAGTACACCAAAATGTTTCAACTGTCCAGCATTTTTTCGGACCGGCCTTCAAAATGGAATCCCCGGGGGGATAACAAATTTGATCCGTCCGTAAAAAGTCCCCGCCATTGATTTTCAACGCAAAGACGCCAAGACGCAAAGAGAGAAGATATTCTTTAATAATCAGATAATTATCTCTTTTGTTTTTCCTCTGCGACTTTGCGTCTCTGCGTTGGATTTTAGACTTTTTACGAAAGGATCAAATTTGCGGCCTTTACATCCATCCCTTGAGGTATTCCACCGTTTTAGGCAAGTCCACCTTCGGGTCGCCGGGTATGCCACATTCCAGGGCCATATACTTATCGAAACCGGCTTCTTTCAGCGCCTGAAACCCTGCTTTGAAGTCGGTGTGGCCCCAACCGGGCAGAAGCCGGTTGCTGTCAGCCAAGTGAACATGCCAGATCAACTCACCAGCCTCCCGAATCGCCTGGGGAATATTCGCCTCCTCAATACTCATATGGAAGAAGTCGGCCATTATCTTAAGCCCCGGGCTGTTTATCTTCCTGACTATCTCAACGGCCTGTTCTAAGCGGTTGATAAAATGAGTCTCATAACGATTTAGAGGCTCCAGCAATATCACCGAACCAACCCTTTCGGCGTGGAGGGAGAGTTCCTCCAAGAGCTGAAGCAGGAGTTCTCGCTCTAACTCAACAGCATTCTGGTAAGGTGAAAGGTTGGGCAATTGAGGCTTGCCAAAGATAGGCACTACGATCAATCCCACTGCTCCGATGTCGGCAGAGACCTGGAGCAACTCTTTGATATCCCCCACCGCCAGTAAGCGATCCTGGGGTTCTGGGCTCAACAGGCATCCCCGGTAACCAGCGCAGATGGAACTGGGTTTTACCTTGCCTTTGGCAGTAAGCCTGGCTATTTCCCGCGTCCTCTGGGCTAGTCCACTGCCGCCGAACTCTATCCCCTCAAACCCATACTGCTCTGATCGGGCGAGTTTCTCCTCCAGAGTTTTTCCCGGCACCATTCCTTCCTGACAAGACAGTTTCATCTT
>DAOVDP010000114.1 GCA_030669445.1 Candidatus Latescibacterota bacterium
CTGACAAGAACTGGAACCAGGTGCGATAGAAACGGACGGTGTTCTCCAGACCCTTAATGCCATGGCCTTGGCCTTCGAACTCGACATACCTCACCAGTTTGCCAAGGCTGTCAAGCTTGGCGGCCAAACTGCGGCTTTCAATCATGGGCACGCCCCTGCAGTACAGCTTTCGGCAAAGTGCCTGCGAATCTGTTTGTTACCGACATGCTTGGACAACAGCCTATAGTTATTCCGCTCATACCGGATTCTTCCTGCAATGATTGCAGGATGGATCTTTAATTTCGCCGCCAAGGCATACACCTCTGCGGCCGTTGCCTTGTCCGGAATCGGTTTCTTATCCCAAACCTTTTTTCGAATAAGTCCGTCACGAGTCATTTCATCGGCTTCGTTCTCAATTGTATCTTCGACTTCATTTCCTCGGAGGTCCAAATCATCGACGATAATCCGTTCGGATGCCGATAGATGCTTTGAAACGTGGGCAAGTTCATGCAGCAGGCAAAACCAAAAATTATCAATTCTATCATAGCGAAGTGTTAGGCCGATGACCGGAGTCCCGTCTGGCAATAGCATGGCAGCCCCGTCGAGGTAAGTTTTAGGAAGGTTGGGAACCACAATCAGATGGATCCCATGTTTCTCCAGGTACTCCCTGGCAAGTAAAGGGCCGTTGTCAAAGTAGCTTAACTTTGCAATCTCCTGCAAGGTGCTCAATTTAACAGAGCCCTTAACATACTTGTTTTTTATAGGATTTTCTCGGGCAAGTGTCAGAACACGAAGGCACCATGCAGTGAGGGCATATGGGTCCATTTTGGGATTATATCGGGCACTTTTTCCCTGGCGAAAAAATGCCGCTGAAGCAGTTTCAAACCCCCCGGCTTGTGCAATGAACCCGCGTATCAGCTCTTCGACTTTTTCCTTAACGTCATTCTCTTTTGGAATCCAGCAACGTTTTGCCATTTCAACCACTGGAAATTTGGACCATTCCATGTCATGCATCTCGTCCGGAAAATTTGCACCAGGCTCTTTCAGCAGTACCTCGGCAGAGATACCCAAACCTTTGTTCAGCGATCTCATCATGGCAAGGGTAAGCGGCCGTTTCCTATTAAGGACCTCAGACACTTTACTTTTTGTCCCGATGAAGGGAACCATGTCTTTCTGGCCCAATTCTAGCTGTTCCATTCGGAATTTGATCGCATCAACGGGATCAGGCGGGCCGATAGGAAAATGACGTTCTTCATACATTTCAACAAGCGCGGCCAGCAGTTCCAGCTCATCCATTTCGGCGGTGTCGGGTTTGGCACCCATAAGCTGCTCAATGCGGGATAGCGCCTTGTCATAATCTTGTTCATTTTTTATCAGGCGATTAATCATTTAGATCTCCTCTGCATTTATTCTATCATACTCTTGGTGGGTTCCGATAAAGCGCACAAACACGGTTTTCGAATCATAATCGATTCTGACTACCAGTCGGTACTTATTACCTGCGATATTGAAAACGACCCGGTTGTCCTTGAGAATGCTGGCAGATCGATAATAATCTTTTACATCTGCCGGTGATGCCCACTGTGCATGGCTCACTTCGTAGTACCATGCCTCCAAAGGCCCCTTGGCATCCTGACGCCCCGGTTGCTCGTAAAATTGGATCAGTGTTTTTCGTTTGATTGCATGCACAATTTAATCAGTTCCCAGAAACTTGTCAAGAAAAAAATTCCCAAATTGGGAACTTTTGCCTTTTTCTTTTCAACCGCATTCAGTAGCTTGCCTTTTCAGTGTTACCTTTTTTTTCGTATTCTGGCCACCCCTATTCTCCGTTTTGTTGTCATGCCCCGTTAAGCCACCGCTTGCGGCGTTCCGCTTGACCTATCAGTTAGATTGACACATAGGGTTTCTCGTCTGTCAAACCATCCTCGCCATCTGGCGCCACCTCGTCTTTAAATTCCTCATACTCGATTCCAGAATCTTATAGTGGATGATGTTCTCCCGAACTTTCTCATCCAGAGGAGTCGTAAGGGGTATCGCCGTACCACTTCATTGCGCCCTTTTGCTGTGATGGTTTTCCATCCGCATTGCGTCTTCGATCTGCTTTGCTGACGGCAGGTCGGCCTTGAGTTTCGGCGGCAGAACTTTGTAGGTAGCCACGCCCATAGGTTTGGTGGTGTCGCGCAGAGCGTATTCGACGATCACTTTGTTCCGCTCCTTGCAGAGAATCAAGCCGATAGATGACTGATCGTCCGTATGGCGAAGCTGGTCATCGACGGCGGAGAGATAGAAGTTCATCTTACCCGCGAACTCCGGCTTGAACGGCTTTACCTTGAGGTCGATGACCATAAAACATCGCAGATGAAGGTGGTAGAACAGCAGATCGAGGTAGTAGTCCTCTCCGGCAACTTCGAGGCGATACTGTCTTCCCACGAAAGCGAATCCTTTGCCCAGTTCGATGAGAAAGTCCTTGAGGCGATCAATCAGGGCCTGTTCGAGCTGACGTTCGGAGAGTTTGGGGCCGAGACCGAGGAAATCAAAGTGATAAGGGTCTTTGATTAACTCTTGTGCAAGATCCGACTGCGGGGCGGGAAGCGTGGTCTGAAAATTAGTCAGGGCCTTGCCTTGCCGGGCAGAGAGGTCGGATTCGATCTGATGCACGAGCACGGCACGGGACCAACCGTGGAGAACCGTCTGTTGGGCGTACCATAGTCGCTGGACGGGGTCCTTAAGCTTCGAAAGTAACTGGAGGTTATGGCCCCAGGGGATTTCTCCAACAGCTTGTGGGAGATTTACGCCATCCAAATCTCTCACAGGCTGTGAGAGATTTGCTATCTCCTTGGTCCAGGCGAGGTAGAAAGCCCGCATGCGCCAAATGTTCTGCGGAGAAAAACCCGAAATGCCGGCAAATTCTGACTGCAAATCGCGCGACAGCCGTTCAATGACGGACTTGCCCCAGCCTTCTGCTCGCTGGCGCTCCACGATGGACTTGCCGATGTGCCAGTAGAGTCCGATCAATTCGCGATTGACCGAGAGAGCAGCCTTGACCTGAGCGGCACGAATGCGCGTTTTGATATCTTCGAGTAACGCTCCGTAGCCAGCGGGCAATCGTGCAGTGGGCTGCGACACGATATCGGTCCTGGATGAGCGTTTAGAAACCATACCTCAACACCTCCAGACTTCCGTGGATCACTGATAAAAGTCGGCTTTCACAGCCAAGATTGGCCGCGTTCGTATTTTGACTCATTGGTTGAATCCTTCTTGCTCAATTGACGTTGAGATAAATGATCCTCTTTGTGGCTGCCCAATTACTGGACGGCACAGGCAGTCCTGACCTCTCAAACCATTCTCGCCATCTTGGCGCCACCCCGTCTCTAAATCTCCCCATACTTGATCCCAGAATCAATATAGTGGATGATGTTTTCCCGAACTTTCTTATCCAGAGGAGTGGTAAGAGGCATCGCCGTGGGACAAAGGATGAACGGTCCTCCGGATGCTCCTCCCTCAATCGCTTTTCTCACCGCCCTCTCCATATCCTCTTTTCCTCCGGTGTGGAAAAGCCTTTCTTCAATATTGCCGATAAGGGTAACCTTGTTGCCCAGTATCTCCCTTGCCTCTTTTAACTCCACATCGCCGTCCGGAGGTGGCTCTACCGGATCGGTGGCGTCTATCCCCATCTGTAGACAAGACTCCAAGACTTTCCCAATCCTCCCGTGAGAATGCAGGCGAGCGATCCCTCCGTATCGGTGGAGGAAATCTATCAGTTCCCGGTCGTAAGCGGTGACTAATTTATCGAATTCCTCTGGTCTCAGATAGGGTGGAGTGGCGTACTCCGGCCCCACTATGCGGTATAGTGTAACCGCCCCGCTTTTTAGAAGAAACTTCAGAAAGTCGCAGATTCTCTCCTGGAAAAAGTCCATTAATCTAAAGACAACTTTTGGGCTATCTATGTAAGTGGTGAGAAACCTACTGAATCCAAAAAGCTCTACAGTCAAGCAGAGGGCGTCGGGGATGTCAACCATAATGATCCCGGAATCCCCCAGCTTCCTGTCGAGTTCAAAGAAGGAGTCGACAGAAGGATGCCAGGGCAGGTAGGGTAGGGAAAGAACTCTGGCAGCATCCTTTTCCTCCTTGCACAAGTATTCGATGGTCCAGGTGGTGTGAACGCCCTGATCCTGCCGGGAAAGGGAAGAGAGCTTACCTTGGGGAGTGTTAATCATCGTTTTGGTATAAAGTGAATTTTCCTCTTTCCACTCGGTAGTCACAATATCTTGCTGGTCCGTCTCCCCGTAATACAGGATAGCTTCCTCACCTGGAGGCGACCAGAAATACATCTTGTCGGTTTTGCCCTCAGCATATTGGAGTATCTCCGCATACTCCGGGTAGCTGTAAATCCAGCTATCGTAAAACCCGTCGAATTCGTAAAGAGAGATAGGCACTCTGTCCGAAATCTGCCCTTTTAGCGTCTTTATAAGCCTCTCTCGAGAAGTCAATCTCATTTTGAATTCCCTTTCGATAGTTCCAAGAATATTGGGAGATTACCTCACCTTCTCTATACTACAAACCCGCGAAACTTTGTTTTTCTTGACCAGGTTTATGTTTTTGAATCCGCAAAATCCGCGTAATCCGCGGTTACTTTCTTGGGCAGCGGGGATTGCAGGGTTGTGTTACCCCTTTGGATTTGGAACGGACAAACCGTCGGAAATGGCATAAGGCAAAGGCAAATCTTTCATTGTCAGCAACCCAGGGGAAGATTCCACCACTCTGGGGATGCA
>DAOVDP010000156.1 GCA_030669445.1 Candidatus Latescibacterota bacterium
GAAAAGCGGTGGCCAGCGGGGTCTATCTGTACCGGCTGCAGGCGGAGGGATCTAGCCGCACCAAACGCTTAGTTATTTTCAAGTGATACATAAACTTAGAGCCCCTGTCTTTCATCAAAAAGGCAGGGGCTTTTTATTTGCAGCATATTTGCGCCAGTGTCTGCAAAATTCCCTTGACTTTCCTGGAGCATACAAGTATATTCAACCAATCGGTGTATAACTAAAAGGTGACTAACTGATCGGTTACTACTATGGGGGTGTTGGTATGGCGAATCCTTTTGTTTATGGACAGTCAATTCTGGGTGAGGCGTTTACTGATCGGAAGCAAGAAATAGACTACTTGTTTCAGGCACTGCAGTCTCCAGCTCGCATTTTCCTCATCTCTCCCCGCCGCTACGGCAAGAGCTCACTTTTACAGGTAGTCAGACAGAAATTGGTTCAGGAAGATCTATTGGTAGCTTATGTTGATTTATATAAGATTGCGTCGATGAACGAATTTGCAGACATTTATGCTTCGGCTATTTTGAATGCTGCAGATACGAAAATCGAAAAGACAGTGAAGACTATTCTGGAAATGCTTGTTCGTCTGAGACCAAAGCTCGCTATCGAATCAACAGGTGCGCCTTCTGTTACTTTAGACTATTCGTTTCAATCAAAGGAAACATGGAAGGAGTTGGAAGAGGTCTATCAGTTGCCGGAGAGAATTGCCCGCAAGAAAGCGAACCGATTTGTGGTTATGTTCGATGAATTTCAGGAGGCTTCGATTATTGGCGGCGATATTCTGGAAAAGCAGTTGCGGGCGGTAATACAGACCCATACCGAGGTGAGTTATGTCTTCGCTGGAAGCAAATGTCACCTGCTTTACCAGATGGTTCAGGATGAGAAAAGGCCTTTTTATCACATGGGAGAGATCTTCCCTCTGGACAAAATTCCTGAAGCAGAGATGGCCGATTTCGTGCTGGACAGATTTTCGCAAAGCGGATATAGGATTGAACCTTTAATAGCACAATATATCCTCAAGGAAATGAGGAATATTCCCTATAATGTCCAGCTTCTCTGCCATCGTTTGTGGGCACAGACAAGGGATGCAAAGGTTGTCACTAGCGAAGATGTAGAATTGACCATTCGAAGTCTGCTCTATACTTATGAAGCTATTTTCGGAGAGTTATGGGACAATCTAACCACCTATCAAAAGAGATTATTACAAGCGATCGCTTTAACCGGAGGGAAAAACCTCTTTTCGTCTGAGACTATTGGTAGATATGGACTAAATGCCTCATCTTTTGTGAGCAAAGGGTTGTCGTTGTTACAAAAGAAAAATCTGGTGGAAAAACATAACGATCACTACGAGTTTAATGATATTTTCTTTGAAAAATGGGTCATAGAGAGGAAATAGACAGCGCAATGCAATTAGCGCAGCTAATTCTACTGGATTTACAAATATGTTCCGGGGAATATCCACAGCGAATAATTCACGGTTACCATATGAGATAGCGAAAAGACTAAATTTCCAATTTAGATAATTCATTATCCAAATTTCCTCCCATTTGG
This sequence comes from Candidatus Latescibacterota bacterium, assembly GCA_030669445.1. Classification (GTDB taxonomy): domain Bacteria; phylum Latescibacterota; class MVCY01; order MVCY01; family MVCY01; genus MVCY01. The sequence goes on from DAOVDP010000156.1 coordinate 1,552, forward strand.
ACAGTATATTATCTAAATTTCCAAAAGCCAAGAAAAAATCGCAGCCTTACTCCTCTACTCCCATACACCCTTGCTCTTTCTCCTCCTCTCCTCCTCACCCACTCACTCCCTCTGTTTTCCAGGGGCGCCTGCCTCTCATCTCAGAATATCTTCACCTACATACTATCAGATAGATCAGTCCCACCGTCCAGCAATAGTAAGAGAACCAATCCAGTCTGCCTCGCCTCACGATTCCCAGAAGCCACTTAATAGCGAGATATCCAGAGATATAAGCGACTGCTGTGCCTAAAATAATAGGAAAAAGGGGCAAATTCTGGGGCGGTGCTACCAAGAGTTCATAGGCTTTCAGGAGCGTTGCCCCCAGGATGGCGGGCAGGGCCAGGAGGAAGGAAAACTCGACTGCTCGGTCTGCTTTTATGCCGGAGTAGAGTCCTGTACTGATAGTTATCCCTGAGCGGGAGATCCCCGGCAGCATAGCGAGCGCCTGGGCTGTCCCGATCATAAGTGAGATCTTGTAGCCAACTTGCCTGCCAGAGGATTTGACATAGCGGGTGGACCAGAGGATAAGTCCAGTCACCAAAAGCATCAGAGCCGTTAGAGTGGAACTGGCAAAGGTTGACTCGATCCAGTTGTTAAAAAGCACTCCCAATAACCCAGCAGGCAGAGAGCCGACAATTATCAATACTGCTAATTTAAAATATCTATCGCTGTTAAGTCTCACCGGAACTTCTCGACCAGCAACAATCCCCTTGAAAAAAGATACTACAGTATTGACGACCAGTCGCCAGAATACAGTGAGCACTGCCAACAGTGTGCCGAAGTGCACAGATACAATGAAGAAAACGGCCGGGTCATCCACTCCCAGCAGGTCCTTGAATAATACTAAATGGCCGGAACTGCTTACGGGCAGAAACTCTGTCAGTCCCTGCAGGAGTCCCAATATAATTGCGTTGAGGATTGACATTTATTATCTTGAATTATCTCTAATAAGGCGAATGCTGATTTAAATACCATTAACTAATAGATAGTCCAGCCACAAGGACATCAAGATTTAATGATCAGGCACCCAGAAAGCGCCCTCAATATGTTCAATCTTTGGTTTGCCTTCTCTCAAAGTAACGCCAATTACATCAAACCGCGGGTCTATTCCGGGAAAGTTTCTTTGTCGAAGGTATCTTAAGGCCATCCTCGCTATCTGTCTCTGTTTTCTGGGTGTGACCCAACCTTCAGGGGCACCAAAGTCTCCTGTGCGGTCGGTTTTTACTTCAACGAAGGCTAATGTCTTTGCCTTTTGAGCAATAATGTCGATTTCACCTTTTGGAGTTCGATAGTTTCTCTCCAAGATCCGGAATCCCTTTCGGAGGAGAAACTGTGCAGCTAACTCCTCACCTCGGTTGCCGGTGCTTTTTCTGTTCGAGGAGATTTGCCGTTTCCTTTCTTCGGTCAACAGGATTTCACCCCCTTGAAACAGCGACGATGTAAAAGGCAGGCACCGTGCCTCCTAATGGCCTCCAGATGTTCTTCAGTGCCATAGCCTTTATGGCTGGCGAATCCATAAACTGGAAACAACAGATCATATTGTTTCATCATCCTGTCTCTAGTAACCTTAGCCACTATTGAGGCGGCGGCAATGGAGGCAGAGAGGCTATCTCCAGCGATGATTCCTGTTTGGGGAACATTCTGGTTGGGAATTTCTCCTCCATCGACCAAT